>CAIZQW010000179.1 GCA_903935195.1 uncultured bacterium | reverse complement strand
TCTTCGTAAAAGTGGCTTTTAGTTTACCGCTTTCACGGCAGATGTTCAACTGCGAAAGGTCGGCGGACGAGAGAAATCGCTTAGTTGTCGAGTTGCTTGAAGAAGAGCACTTTGTGCTCGTGGTAGTCGCCGGTGCCGCCCTTGGGATATGGATCGCGCGCGACGACCGCCACAGCGCGTCCACCCGCCAGGGAACGTGATTTTGCCTGCGAAAGCGGCGTGACAACCTCGGCCTGGAAGAAATAGAGGAAGAGTTGCTGGCGATCCGACAGGGAATCCAGCGAGAAGGCATACATCATCTTGCGGTCAGACTCAAAGAGCTCATTCGGGAGGGCAGAAACTCCAAGGCAAGTTTTTTTATCTGTATTATGCCAGGCCATTTGGGCAAGGTTAGAACAGGAACCGATCGTCTTGTCCAGCTTGGTGTTTAATTCATCCGTCTCAATAGCCTGCTTAAACTGGCGAGCCCACGCGTTAGCAAACTCAACCCATTTGACTTTATTGCCACTAAAAATAGTGTCCGTCAGATTGTCTGTCTCTGGACGAACCGTCCGCGAATAATCACACGGAACACCTGTAATGGCGAGCTTCAAGATATTGGTGCTCGTTGACAACGGATTGATACGAACTCTGTTTGCCAGCGGAAGCGTCCCCTGAGCATCTGCGGCATTCATAAAACTTCCATACACATAGTCGGGATCTTTGTTGCCTTGCTTATAGAGGCGAATCGTCCTGAAGTACGCATCGCTATCATCCGTGTTGGGGTCGGGTGCTTTTTTCGTTCTGTAGTTCGTCGAGATATCATCCTTGTACTGGTAAGGACGAATCAGGAACCCCAGTTCTCCTGGAGAATACAGGGTTTGCATATTCGAATTGCTCATAAATATATCAGAGTCCCGGCCATCGTTTCCAAGAAGAGATCGCGTAACCGAGTGCATACCCATGGCCGAATAAGTATCCGCATGATTATTGACCCAATTCATCGCAAAGTGGTTAAAGCGAGGATCAGGAACCTCTAAGCTCTGCCACTCGTAAGGCATTCTTTTAGCGGCCAGATTTTTCGCCAGCTTCACAGGCGCCGTTTCAAAATATAAAAGGGGGAGAGGGATGTCAATGCTGGGATCTTTCGCCTTCACGGCTGCCACCAGCCGATTACACGGCACCAGATCCACGACAGACCCCTTGCTGTTCTTGATGAGTGCAGAAGAGATGGCTAACACCACACTGAAATCACTTCCCTCGGTAAAACCGGTTGTCTTGATAACCCCGTCCTCATCAATCATGGGTATTGTTTTGTTGTTGACGGCATCCCCGGTCAGCGGGAGGTCAACCGTGACATAGCACGCATCCTCTGCTGGCGGTTGGCCCAGGATACTTGCGGGATTAAACGTGCCCTTGCCGGTAAATTCATAACGCAACTCATTCGCACCCTTCGATGCCAGCGTTGCAGAGGTTGGCTCACCTGAACGGTTAGCCAGGACACTGATGAAGCCCTTGACCTCCAGTGTGTACTGTCCTTGCCGCGCCGTTGCTATGTTTTTAAAGGGATAGCAGACTCTTGCTTGCAAACCGAAGTTACCAAAAGTCGGGGCTCCCGCATCCTCAATCAACTGCACATCCACAATCGTCTTTGCGCTTGCGCCGCTCCCTTCAACACGGGTTTTAATCTCTGCTCCGCTGTTATTCGCGATGATGAATTGACAGATCATCGGTGTCAGCTTGACAGACGGCGTATCAAGGCCCCATGTCAAATTAGCATCAGTGGCTAGATAGTCAGCCAGCAAGCCCGGCAGGACACCTGCTACATAGGAGTTATCTGCGGAGGGGAAGGCCTGTCTGAAAGCCGCTTCAAATTTGGACTGAAGCGCTGGAGCAGCAAAACCCGAACCACTGAGAGCCCCGGCAACAAAAGGTTGCCCATCTGGAACACCCAGATTGCAGACCTGGTCAGGCGCCGTGGCAGGTGCCTTGGCAAACCCATCTGTGACTAACAAATGATTTCGTGCATTATCATAATTGAAGAGTTCACTATCCCCTTTTTCAAAGAAATCGAGCACGGGACTATCCGAATCACCTCCAAAAAATTTACTGTTGGCGCCTTTCATGCAGGCATAGAAATCTTGAAGCGTTGAATAATGAATATCCTGAACCGTCCGCTCGGTAAAAGCTTTCGCCTTCGTCCAGTCAACAATCGTGCTGCTTTTGGGATCCGTCAAGAGCGAAGCGATACTCACAAGGTTTGAACCACTCCTCACCATATTAGTACACCCATTGACATTGAGCATGTCCGACACATTCACACATAGAAAAGCATAGCGTCCCACATCACGCCGATTCGACCCCGAGACAACACTCATTCTTCGCCACTGCGCATCCAAGGAGGTGACCCGGGCGTCGTTCACAAGGGAGGCCGGAAGAAAACTGAGCGCCTCCAGTGAGAGCACACGTGCGGGCTCCGCATCCGAAGCATCCGTAACAGAGGTGAGGAACCGTCCGCCCGCCTTCCAATGGTCAGGGAACTTCTTTCCCTGCACAGGAGCCCCATCTTGAACTTCATTTCCCTCTACGACTTGATACCGATAGCCCCTGAGATCCGCATCCACCTGGTCCATCGCACGATAAAGCGCCGTCTCCAGCAAGTGCCGCCCCACGACTGCATGGCGATAACTGGAGGAGGACTGTCTTTCCACACGCATATAGATCGCAAACGACACCGCGCTGATGATCATAAAGCTTAAAAAACCCAACACCACAAGAAGGGCTGAGCCTTTTTTCTCTGTCTTAAATAAGAATCTCATAGTCGTTTACCTTTACTACTGCTGCTTCAGGCGATTTCGATTTGGGAAAGAAATCGCCGTTGAAAAGGTGTCTTCAATAT
>CAIZQW010000178.1 GCA_903935195.1 uncultured bacterium | reverse complement strand
GCTCGGCGGGCTTCCTGGCAGGTACTTGTTTGGCTGGTGAGCTGAACGCGTCCTTGGCCCTTAGCATGGCCTTCTTTGTGTGCTCCCGAGTGGGTTTGTAATAGTGATCTCGCATGGTCTTTGCGAAGGTGTGTCCTGTGCAGGCAGCTACGTCCTCGAAGGGGACGCCACTGGATAAAGCGATGGTCACGAAAGTTCCTCTCAAGTTATGCCAGCCCAGCAAAGATGCGGAGTTCATTCCGGCACCTCTCCGTTTGCGCATCTCCTTGATACGGTCTCTGATGGTGGCTTTTCCAGACCCTTCTTTAAAGAATGAATAGCCTGAAATGTTTTCAGCCTCTTTCATATCGTCTGAAATTCTCCCGCTGCCGTGACGCAATCCGGCGACTCTCTGCTCAGCGGCGATTGTACGATTTTTTTCACCTCTCGCATAGCGATTCAGCGTATCCATGATCCTGTCTCGCTTGCCGGGGGCAAATCCTGCAAGGCTGACAGATGCCAATACGCGTGGAAGTATGTCCGCAAGATCGGCCTTCCCGCCTTTTACGACGCCGTTCGTGTCAACGTCAACGGGCTTTGCTTGTGTTTCTGCGAAAGCTGCCGCGAACAGTTTCTTGCCCCTGTAGGTGATCCCTGTCAGATTCTCTTCATACATTTTTGCCGCATCAGGAAAAACATACTCGCATCCGTCCTTCTTTTCCGCGAGCGCGGATTCAAGCACTTCTCTGAGCCGGTCATCAAAAATTGGGATCTCCACCGGTTCCCCGGTCTTGCGTGTGGTCACTCGAACCCAGCCGTTTTTCAGATCCACACTTTCCCACTTCAGGTTACAGACGTCACCAATTCGGAGGGAAGTCAGCGCAGCGCAGCATGCGAGACCGTAGAGGGTCTGGTCCATTCTTTTAGCAGTCTCCAACAGTTTGTCCAATTCCTCGGTGGTCAGAGGCCTGCGTCCGATTGCACCGCCTTCCTCGGGGGCGACTGTTGCGCGTTTACGCCTCCCTTTTATCACTGTTCCGAAGGGGTTCTTTGACCCTACGGGAAGCAATGCGTTAAAAGCAGACCTCATTAAGCCCTTGATGTCTTTTACCGTTTTTTGGGTCCTCGACGTTTTTATGCTGTCTATAAAAGTGTTGGCCTGCGCTTCTGTCACCTGGTAGAGATATTCGCATTTTAACGTCTCGACAAAACGCCTAAATACGGAGTCACACCATTTCAAATACTGTTCCGACGGTTCACTCTCTTCCCGGGGTAGGGCCCTCCATTTTTGGGCAAGTTCGGCAAGCGTAACATAATTGACCTTGCGCCCCGTCTTGCTTTCGATGACTCTTTCGGTCAGGTGATCAGCTCGTCCCTTTTGTTGAGCCTCTTCCTTTTTGCCTTTTAACTCTACTTTTGCTAAAGCCCGGCTTGTCTCGAATGCTGGGGAGCCAACTCCAAGGAGACTAATTTTGCCATCTTTCAAGGGCAGCGTTCCATTGATAGGTTCCTTCAATGAATAAACTTTCGCACGTCCGTCGATAAAGCAACGTCCAAACCAATGCTTAATGAGCTTGCCGTTTTTGAATCTAATTTCCAGTGCCATAATAACGCCTCACTTTCCGCTTTTTTGTGCTTAATGTGGCCTATTTTGTCAAATTATGTTCATATTGGCAACAAAAAACCCAACTTCTCACCCAACTTTTTTGAAAATAGGCAAAAAATGCAATATTGCTAAGAAATATGAAGAAAAACACTTGGCTGTTAACCAATTGGTCGCAGGTTCGAATCCTGCTGCTGGAGCCATTTTCAAGTCCGACCTTATTGAGCAATCAGTAAAGTCGGTTTTTTTTTGTGTTTGGAGACAATCTTGTCCGCGTTCGTCCGTTTATCAAACCTAAGGAGAGTTGAATATGAAGACGAACAAATGGATGTTAACAGGCGGGATGATGACCGTGGTTTTGTTAACAGGTTGCATCGTCCCCAGTGATTCTTATCAGACGCGTTCTGTGCGTGTGGTGCCCCCGCTTCCAGCCCTAGTTGTGCTTTAGACGGAGCCCTATTATGATTGTCAGGGTTTTCGCTATTACTATCGGGATAACAGGTGGTATTATGCACAATCGAGGGGCGGCCCTTGGCTTACCTTGCCGAGGGATTGCTACCCAAGGGAAACCCGTTACCGGAATAGTGGTCTCATACATGGGCATGAAGTACGCCCCGAGCTTCAGGTTTTCGTAGCTCCCCCGCTTCCTTCGATTGTGATCTTTGACACGGAGCCCGATTATGTCTTTCAAGGGTGTCACTACCGTTATCGAGCCGACGGATGGTATTATTCTCGCTCGAAGGACGGACCGTGGACTACCTTGCCGCGTGATCGCTATCCCAAAGAGATCAGGCACACCGATGGCAGGCGCTGGGATGATCATGGCCATGGGACTCAGATTCGTCCGACAATTACGCTTGATAGGCATCAGGAGATTAAGAAGCCGGAGCATACGTTCGGTAGCGATCGGAATCGCTTGGACTAGGCTTCTGGAAGTCACCGAAAACCCCTGGTTCCGCCTGTTGCTGAGAGCAACGATAAAACAGGCAAGGAGCAGAGTAAAAACAAGGAGCATTCCCGTTAATGTCCGTTAAGGCAGCCAGACGTTCACTCGGAAGAAGCGGCTGCCGGCATTGGTGGGTCCCCATGCGCCTTCTGTCAGATTGGTCCGCCCTTCAACATTGTATACTCTCGCGGTGCTGAGATCAGGAGTCCACGTCACCCAGGGGACGCCGTTGCTCAGCGAGATCAG
>CAIZQW010000177.1 GCA_903935195.1 uncultured bacterium | reverse complement strand
GCCGTGCGATGGTTTGCAGGTCAGCCGGCTCGTCCAGGTGCTCGCGCAGTTTTTTCTCCGCGCGCCACCACAGGTCGATTGCATTTTGCGGGTACACGCGTGCGGTGATCGGTGTTTCGCCCAGGGGCATAAAGTCCAGCAACAATTCCGCCAAGGTGGCCACGCAGCGCAGTTCACGCTCGATGGCTGGCATGGAGCGATTCCTCCAGAGCGTCAGGAGACGACGTGCAAGGGCGAGCGTCTGGGGACCTGCCGGCAGAATTCGGCGGTCATCCGTTGGCGGCGCGAGGGTAGGGGCGATGAAGTTGATCGTAATGAAGCGCCACGGCGCGCGCAAGACACGCCCCTCGATCAACTCACATTCGTGATACCAGACTACGTCGCCCTCCCGGAACACCTCCGGCCGGCCTTCAGTCACCTGTGTCACCTCGCCGGATTCAACGACATGCACGAGATGCCCGGGCGTGCTTTCAGCACTGAACGCCACCTTCCGGGGACGCACCAGTTCGTCCACAAGCACAATCCGCTCGAGCGGTATAACCAACGGCTTCTTCAACACGTTTCTCATGCGGATAAAATAACATGGAAGAACGTCCGATGCAAGTGGCAATAATTGCTACATTTAAAGGGATAAGCTGCGCAGTATATTTTCGGCAGGAGTGGTATCTTATCTACATCAATGCGTGAAGCAGGTAAAGCTGAGGAAAAGCGATGATCAAGCGAAAAAGTGGGTTTATGTTTGTGAGTCGAAGGCTGGCTGTGATGGCAGTTGGATTGATGATGAATGGTGCAGCAGCGACGGTTGGGCATGCCGACATGTCGTCGGTTCATTCCCTGATCGAACGGATCGCCCCGGGACAATCTGGGTATTTTATCGTGGAGACGATTCCGGCGACGAATGGCTGTAACGTCTTCGAGCTGGAGCGCCGAGGGGCGCAGGTGGTCATACGTGGCGATTCGCCGCTCTCCGCCGCAGTCGGCTTCAACTGGTACCTGAAGTACTATTGCCACGCGCACGTCTCCCTCAACGGCTGCCAGGTGAATCTGCCGAAGGTGCTGCCGCTGGTGCCAGAAAAGGTCAGGATCTCCTCGTGGGCGGCATCGCGCTACTTCCTCAACTACTGCACGTTCTCGTATTCCATGCCGTGGTGGGACTGGACGCAATGGGAGCGGTTCATTGACTGGATGGCGCTCAATGGGATCAATCAGCCGCTGGCCATCACCGGGCAGGAGGCGGTCTGGCAGGCGGTCGGCCGCCGGTTCGGCATGAGCGACGCGGAGATCACCGACTTTCTTGCCGGGCCGCCCTACCTGCCGTTCTCCTGGATGGGGTGCCTCGACAGTCACGGCGGACCGCTGCCCAAGGAGTGGATCGCACAGCGCACGGAGCTGCAAAAGAAGATCCTCGCCCGCGAACGCGAGCTGGGCATGACCCCCGTATTGCAGGGGTTTACCGGGCATGCGCCCAAGGCGCTGCTCGACAAATTTTCCGGCGCACACGTCCAGCGCATTGAGTGGCAGGGGTTCCACACCTGGATGCTCGCCCCGACCGACCCGCTCTTCCAGAAACTCGGCCGGGCGTTTATCGAGGAGCAGACGCGGCTCTTCGGCACTGACCATCTCTACGACGCGGATTCATTCATCGAGATGGAGCCCCCCAGCGGCGATGTGAACTATCTGGCCGGTGTTGGCCGCGCCATTTACGACGGCATGGTCCAGGCGGAT
>CAIZQW010000176.1 GCA_903935195.1 uncultured bacterium | reverse complement strand
CACATCCCCGCTTGTGTGCGGATCCAGATCCGCCCGGAGGCATCCTCCTGCAGGCCTTGTACGATGTTGCTGGGTAGACCATCCCAAGTCGTCAGCGTCAGAAACCGGCCGCGATGCAGGCGCGTCACGCCGCCGCCCTCCGTACCGATCCAGAGTCCGCCCTCCCGGTCCTCCACGAGCGCGAGAATACGGTTGCTTTTCAGTTCCGAGGTGTTGTGAGCACCGAAAACCACAAACCGGATGCCGTCAAAACGGGCCACGCCGTTCAGTGTGCCGAGCCACAGATAGCCGTCCCGGGTCTGCGTGATACAGGTTACTGTATTCTGCGGAAGGCCATCTTCCGCAGACCAGGAATTCACCAGATACTCGCTGGCCCACGTGCTTTCAAAACAAAACGCAGCCAGAATACCGCGAAGCAAATAATGGCGGAGTACTCTTTGTGGAATACAGCTCGTGAGCTCTAACTTTTTATTCCACATATATTGGCTCACTCTCGACCCCCGCCTTGACTATTATTCCGCCGGTAAAGCGACGTCGGAATCAGCATCTCGGTCGGCAGCGCCTCCCCTTTGAAGTGCCGCACAATCGCGCGCATCGTCTCCAGTCCGATCTGATCCGGATACTGGATCGGTGTGGCGCAAAGAGACCCTTTGTCGACCGCTGCTTTGCCATCGGGCGAACCGTCGAACCCGACGAGCACCACGCGCCTGCCGGCTAAACCCGCTTTTGAAAGGACGCTGTACGCACCCAACGCGGACGGGTCGTTGACCGCAAACACGCCGTCCAGCCTGGGCTCCACCTGCAGCAGCGCCGTCGCAGCGCGTACCCCGCCTTCAAACGATGCGCCGCCCGGCTGCTCCTGCTCCGCCACGATCACAAGCCGCTTGTCCTCGGCTCGCCCTGCGTTGTGTTTGGCAATGAGCTCCTTGAACCCCTTGACGCGCAAGTCGCACGACTCGATCAGCTTGTGGTCGATGATCGCCACGCGCCCGCCCTTATCCCCCAGCGCTTCGATCATGGCATGCGCGGCCTGCTTACCCCCGCCGTAGTTATCCGTGGCCACATGCGTCACGATCTTTGCGTCCGGCGCACGACACGCGATGTCTGCCGTGAACACGGGAATACCCGCCGCGTTCGCCTCGCGGACCACCGGGCCGATCGCCACGGAATCGCAGGGTGAGAGCACGATGGCATTGACTTTCTCCGCGATCATCTTGCGCACGTGCGCGGATTGCTTGGCCACATCGAAGTCAGCACTCGTAACACGGGTCTCGTACCCGAGCCGCCGTCCCTCCTGGGTGATGCTCTCACCGATCTGCCGGAAGTGCGGATTGTTGAGTGTGAGCAGGGAGACTGCCACCACGCCCTGCGGAGCAGCAGACATCTTCTCCTCCGGGCTCGTGCGTTCACACCCGCAGACCAGGATCACGGCAAAAGCCAACACGCCTCGTAACAGTTTATTCATGCTTAAATCCGCTGAATACTTTAGAGGATGGCTTCACTTCTGTCAAAACCTTTTCGGTTTCACTTGGACTGGTCGACGTATTGTCTTCCTTCGGGGCAGAGCACAACCGCCCGATCTTATATCAACCATCCTTCACTAAAGTCAATAGCTGTTGTCTACAATCGAGGTCTCACCGCAAGAACCGGCGCGCCGCCGCAGATGTGATCGACTTTTCTCACTCAATCCGATTGTTTGGCGCCCTTTACGATTTCCGTCAATGCCCGATCCAGATCTTCGGAAATCGGTTCCGGCTCGTGCTCTTCAAGGATAGCTCTTGCCCGGCCTTCGCAGCGGTCTTCCATGCTCTTCGCGCCCGAGTCGAGCCAGGCCTGATAGTATTGCCGGTCCGCCAGTCGAGGCACCCATAGTTCCTGGCGGAAGTGCTCAATGGTGTGATCGGTAGCGATAAAACTGCCCCCTGGCCCAACTTCTTCGACTACGTCCAGTCCCAGCGCTTCATCAGAGAAATTGACTTCCCGCATGGTAGATTCCACGT
>CAIZQW010000175.1 GCA_903935195.1 uncultured bacterium | reverse complement strand
TATTCTTCTGCTCCTTTTCCAAAGCAGCCTGTGCTGCCTTGCGGGCGTCATCCGTGGCAGCCTGCTTGAGCTTCTCTTGCGCAGCCGCCACCGCCGCGGTCGCTTTGCTGACCCAGTTCTTCCTGTGTCCCACCATTCCGGCCGCCCCCTGGTTGGCAGTCAAGTCCGCCTGTTTCTTCTTGGCCTCCGCCTCCGCAACCTTCTCAGCCTCGCACATCTTCACATAGGCGGCCTTCCGCTGCTCATCAATTTTGGGAAGCGCCGTTTCGATCTCGGTCTGCGCGGCCTTGAGCAGCGCACCATATTTCTCCGCCAGCGTATTCCCAGCAGCGGTCAGCGGCGTTTCCGGCACGGTCTTGTTATCAGCCGCCAAGAGCTTGGCAACACCCGCGGGCATCACCGTCAACAAACCTGCTATCACGATCACTTGATTAATTTTATTCACTTTGTTTTCCCCCTTTTTTTAAGAATTGGTTTAGATAATACACGATTATCAAAATTTCATCTATCATAATAATTATGATAGGGAAGGGAGGGAGGGGGGGGGGAAGTGGAAAGTGGAAAATGGAAAATGGAAAGGGGAAAGCGGAAAGAGCGAGGCCGGCAGGTGACTGATTTAAAAGAATGCCGAAGGATTGCGGAGTTTGGCGACGGCTTGGGCGCGGTTGTTGACATGGAGCTTGTCGTAGATATGCCGCACATGTGTTCCGACCGTGGGAACGGTGATGCCCATCTGCTCGCCAATTTCCTTATAGGCATACCCATGCGCCAAAAGCTCAAGGACCTTTCTCTCTCGCTCACTCAGTGTTGACGTTGCTGAAACATTAGGCTGGGATAGTGGTTGGAAGGACTGCACCACCTTGCGGGCAATACTGCTACTCATCGGCGAACCGCCCGACCGTAATTCCTCAATCGCAGCGAGCAGCTCGGAACGTTGGGCCCGTTTCAGCAGATATCCCGTGGCTCCCGCAGCCAAGGCCTGAAAAATCCGCTGGGAATCGTCATAAACGGTGACCATCAGAAAGAGTGTCTCGGGACGGGCGCCCTTCAATATACGGACACACTCGATCCCATCCTTCCCGGGTAAATTAATGTCCATCAGCACAATATCAACTGGTAATTCCGACAGTTTATCGATGGCGTCTTCGGCACTGGCATACTCGGCAACCAGTTGCAAGTGCGGCACGGTACATATCCACTCGACAAAGAGCGCACGTAAATGATTATCATCCTCAACAATCGCGAGACGTGTCATAACTTGCTTCCTCTGTTTCAAACCTTTAATGCTGTAGCCGGTACGGCAAATGTAATTCGCGTCCCGCCACCCGCGGGACTGTCAATATGAAAGGAACCATTCATCTGGGTCATCCGATGGCGCATGTTCACAAGACCGTTACCGTTCTGCGAACCAGCCGCGTGCAGTCCGTCGGGCACCCCCTGCCCATTATCCTCGATAAACAACTCAACCTTTTCTGGTGTCGCAGTCAAACCGACTTTCAGCTCGGTTGCGTGAGCGTGCTTCAGCACGTTGCCCACCGCTTCCTTGAACGCGAGAAAGAGGTGGTGCCGTTTTTCAGCAGAGAGCTTCCACTCTGGCAGCGTCAGCGGAAAATCGAGGCGGCAACGTAACCCGGCTTCCTTGGCCACCAGAGCAGTATAACTCCCGAAATAGGTGGCGAGGCTGTCAAGCGAATCATGCGAGGGGTTGATCGCCCAGACAATCTCATCCATCGCGCGGGTCATCTCCTGCGCAATTGCCCAGACACTCCTCACATCCTCCTTCACCTGTGATAGCTCGCAAGGTTCGGTTGTGGCGTTCTCCGCCAACACCGAAATACGGGTCAGACTTGTTCCAAGGTCATCATGGATGTCGCGCGCGATCCGGCCACGTTCACGGTCCAAGGCATGCTCACGTTTCAACCGCAACACAGTCAGATACCGCCATGCAGAAAGCAGGAGGCTGAGCAGGACCGCCCCGATCAAGACCCAGAACCAGATCTGTTGTGTCATCGGCAGAAGGACATTCAAATCAATCCGCTGCGGAACGCCACACTTGCGGCCGGCGATGGAAATCCGCCAGGCATTTTCGCCGGCCGGGGCGACGCCGGTTACAGCACAACCAACGACCGTTTTCGGGATAACCGGCAAACGGCTGTAGATGAACAAATCGCCATCGCGTGCACCGGCATCTGTAAACTCAATTGCCATTGCGCCCCGCGAGCTTTTCACCTGCTTGATCTCTGCCGCACCGCAATAGATATGAAAACTGGAACCGATCAGAACCGGCTTACCAGGGGTACTGTCGAGATCCGTAAAGCACAGATGCTGCGAGTCCGACGCACCCAGCGCCGGCGTTGTCCAAACGCCTTTGGCCACGCCGAGATAACGATTGTCCCAGAACGACCAGACCGCATAGCGGCGCCGGATATCCAGTCCGGCCTGCACGAAATCCAGCGTAACGGCTTGCTCTTTTTTGCTCGGATTCCACAACAGCGCAACCGTCTGTTCACCCCAGCCACGCTTGACATGCCCCACCAGGCGAGGCCATTCATTGCGCATACACAGGTCCAGGACCTCAGTCTGCTCTTTCGCGGGAGGAGTCATCACTTCGACATTGCGCCAATAGGGCTGGAAACTCTCCATGTGCCAGGGATCAGCCGTGAAGGCAGCGCCGCAGGAGAGGCCCACCATGCTCATCCATGTGCGTACCATCGACCAGCCACCCTCGATCTCGCTGACGTTGGCAATATCCGTACCCATATAGTACGAATCGTTATCCACGGCGAACCAGCGGTTGTTGAGCTGATAAGAGCGCAGCACGTCGGTCATGGCCCTTCGGACAAAACCTCGTTCTGCGGTCACGCCCGTGCGGTTCGCGTCCACCAGCCCTACGCTTGCGCGATCCGGGTGGCCGTCGTTGTACAGCAGATAGGTGTCCGCGCCCGCCGCCGCGCGCACTGCGGCGAATCCCTGACGCTTGGCTTCAAACAACGTTTTCCCGATCAAATCCTCAGGCGGAATGGATAAATCGGTGCGGTTGATCTTCAGGTAGGTGTATCCGCTCCGGACCGCGTGACAGATGTCCCCGACAATGTTGGACCACCCCGGCGGCCCGGTGAAATTCAGTAAGATTCCGGGGCGCGCACCGGTGGCCGTGATGTGCCGTGCGTAGAATGCCAGACCTTCAGGGAAATAGTCATTGGACTCCCGATTATAATTATTCGCATCTCTATAACCCCCGTCAATCTGCATCACTTCAGGACGCAACCGTTCGGGGTTTTTCACAACCACGCCTACCTCCTGGAGCAGATCCTTGCCCGTGATCTTTGTCGCATGGAATTGCCAACTGTTCCACCCTGACAGCGCACCTTTGTCCGTTCGCGCGCCATGTGTCTTTGCAACCCAGCCAGCCCAGCGCGGCAGAGCGGTCCGAGGGGACTCCGCAAACAGCGCAACCTGCTGCCCCCAGCGCGTCTCACCCGGCTTAACCTGTACACCGCTCATCTCCGCTGCAAGCGTAAAGGCGACCTTGCCGTTCCCTTTATGCGCGATGCTCGCCTCCACATACGCGGCCGGGGTCCCGACGGGGCCGAAGAGAAAACCATTTCCGTCCCCGCGATAGAACCCGCCATATTCAAAGACATTGAAAGGATTTTGTATCTCATTCAGCGCAACCACAGCCGGATTATATTTCACGCTCGCATCCAAAGCCGTGACGAGCCACTCCTCTGGC
>CAIZQW010000174.1 GCA_903935195.1 uncultured bacterium | reverse complement strand
GTTGACAAGGCGAGCTGCGGATCAAACTTATTTCGGTTACTTAGAGTTTACAATTTCGCGGGCTTTGTCCGAGCAAAATTACGAACTTGCCGATAAGTTGGCTGCCCAGTATCAGAGGGAGTGGGACAGGTTAAAACCAACGGGTACGAGGCAACAGAGACCTCGATAGGTCACAGGTAAACAATTTCTTGCGATATGGTATCGCGAGATTACAAAAGGAGAGAGCACACATGAAGAAGTTAGTTACATTCGCGGCTATGATGGTCG
The DNA here is from genome assembly GCA_903935195.1 of uncultured bacterium. Lineage (GTDB taxonomy): Bacteria > Verrucomicrobiota > Kiritimatiellia > RFP12 > UBA1067 > CAIZQW01. Next base: position 5,593 of record CAIZQW010000174.1, on the reverse strand, counting down.
CTGTTGGAAGTCTCCAAGCTGGGGAAATGACGCGCCTGAAAACGCAGTATATGTCAGCATTGGCATCGACTAATCCTGCAGTTTTGAAACAGTGCATTGCCAGTTATGGCGGAACGACCAATATTGAGACGGTCCTTATTACCAGTAATTGGGATAGCAAGCAATGCGTAGAAGCTATTAATAAGCAGGTATCCCAAGACCCCATTCCTGCCACAATTTATCAGTTTATTGGGGAGTGTGCACCCCCAGAGGACTGTTTGGCACTCGTCTGCTCTTTGGCTCGGCGTAACGGTAAAACAGAAGCTGTGCGCTGGCTGGCCAAACTCCCCCCTACGTTATGGGCTGATAACGCGGTGACAAACATGTTTGAACTGCCTGATCTTCCAGGTGAGACCTACAAGGTGAGTTTGAGCCTAGATGATTTCTGGCGAAAAACCGTCATTACTCAAAAAAGTATGACGACTATTTCAGAGATGAAACCCAGTGACTATGTGCGCTTTCTTCTGAACGGTGGATCTGCGAAACCCACTCCCGATGTTGCGAACGCAAAAAGGTACCTCATCGCCACGCTTGAAAAGAAAGTGAAACGGAGCCTGCGTGCAGCCGGAAAGACTTTTGTGACACGCGATGGTATCAATCCTGTCGAGGTATTGATGAAACCCGTGATAGACGCGATGAATGCCCCCAAACTAGAGGGTATTGAGGCAGCTATCGAAGCACTGGGGGTTAATGTTCCGAAGAGCGTCAGAGACAATAGCGTTTGGGCGGATATCGCGACCCGTATGAATGGCATCATGCAAGGAGATCTTCCCGCCGACTCAAGATCCGATGGCGCGATAATCATCCTGCTTGGACCCGAAGGCTACAACGCCTGGGTGAAAGAGTTCAACGAAGGCAAGTAAGGGAAGGCATACGATTTGGCTGAGCCGCACTCAGCCAAAAACAAAAAGGAGACACACTATGAGCGACATGTTAATTAAACTGCTTTCCACGGACGCAATCATCGCGCTGGTCATCGGCGCATTCGTCACATACATCGTCAAGTGGCTCGCCACCAAGGACGGAGAAAAGTTCAAGGCCTATGAAGGGTACGCGATCACGGCCATCAAGGCTGCGGAGAAGGCCATCCCGGACGATTCCGCCAACAAAGGGATCAACCGGTTGAACTTTGCGCTCCAGATCTTTCTGGCGCGTTATGAGAAGGCTGCCGGCGTGACGGCCAAGCCTGAGGAGGTCGCCAAGATCGAGTCTTGGATTTCGGAAATCCATTCGGTGCTGGAAAGCGCCGGAATCCTGACAAAGGCGTCCACATGAAAAAACCCAAACCCGACAAACTGAAAGAGAAAGAGGAAAAGATGAAAACCAAGGAAAACAAGCTCGCCGCCCAGCTCAAGGGCGTTGTGAAGACAGCGGCCACCGCCACGGCGCTCGTCGCTGTCATGATGCTATCCGGATGCCAGACTACGGACCCCGCCAGCCGGAGCAACCGCGCCGAGTATGGGGACATCTGTCCGCATATCGACATCAACGGATCCAGCAACGTTGTATCCGTGACCAACATCGTCGGCGATGGCGTCTATGCGTCGGCTGACGGCGGCGGCGACAGCCAGGCTACCACCCCTACCCAGACCACCGATGTCAAGCCTGACATCAAGGCGGCCGTCGGCGCGGGGGCTACAGCCAGCGGTGCGGCAGGCAACAACCCGGAGATGATCACAAGTTTCATCGGTATGGTGTCAGGCTGGCTCTCCGCAAACAAAGGGGTCACCCTGACTGAACCTGAGAAAGCTTCGCTGACCGCCGCATGTTCCGACGGGAGCTGCGCTCCTCCGAGCAAGTAAGCAGCAGTCTTAAACGGAATAAATCCATGGCTTCGATCTTTACAAGCAAAGACAATCAATGGCGTGAAAATCTGAATCCCCTCCGGGGGGTGACGATGGAGCGCATTGTCCGTATGATCGAGGAGGGCGAGCGCGGCGCGTTCGCGGACGTGCAATGGTTCTACCAGAGTATGGAACGCGCCGACTCGCTTATCGCAACGGTCATCGCCCGGCGCAAGGCGGCACTGATGTCCGCAGAATGGAACGTACGCGTTGAAGAAAATGCCTCTGATCCGGAGCTTGCGAGGGAGCAGGCTGATTTTCTGATTTCAGAATATGACCGGATCAGTAACTTGCGCGAGGCGGTGGCCTTCCTTGCCACGTCTGCTTTTCGAGGGTACGCCCATCTGGAAAAGCATTTCGACAAAAGCGGCGCCATCGTGAAACTTGAATCTGTCGAACAGTGGTTCTGGTGCCGGAAAGGGATGTTCGGGGAGTGGCAGTATAATGCCGGGGCGAAGGCTGGGGCGGTTGAAGGCACGAAGATCAAGCGCGAGAATTTCATCCTGCTCGAGTCCCCCTGCGCCCTGGACCGGATGCTCGCCATCTACTATTTCAGGCGGAACCTAGCCTTGAAGGATTGGGACGGCTATCTCGAAATCTACGGCATCCCCAGCCTTTTCTTTGTCGGGCCTCCTGGGGCGTCGACCGAAAAGGAAAAGCTCTATGCCGAGATCGCGGAACAACTCGCCTCAGCCGGACGCGGATACCTGCCCAACGGCACCACCGTGACGCACGTCAACGGCGGCGGTTCCGGACGTGCGCCGTTTTCCGACCATCTCGCGTATCTCGACAAGCAGATCGCCTTACTGGGAACTGGCGGGACACTGACTGTCATCGCAGAGTCGGGGACAGGCACGTTGGCCGGAGGGGCTCAGCAGGACGCGTTTAACCAGATCGCCCAATCAGATGCCGCGGCTATCAGCGAAGCGTTCCAGCGTGATTTCGATACACCCCTACTCGCTGAGGCGTTCCCAGGGGTTCCTGTGCTGGCTTACTTCGAGATTGGAATTAAAAAGGATAACCCTTACGGGCTTCCTGTGAAAAAGGATGTTTTGGGGCGCGTTGTTATGGAAGCGCCTGCAGTCGAACAGCCGTCGCCGACGGGAAATGTATAGGAGAAGAAAATCTATGAATATGACTGAAAAGATTGGAATCATGAAAGCTGAACTTCGTCTTGCCAACCGTTCCAGAGGTGAAGGCATCCGCAACTGGACACCCGAAGCGCGGGCGGCGAGCCTCGCCACACGGCGGGCCAGAGGCTCCGTCTGGGGTTGGGATAAGCGCAAACGTGCCGGGATAATCGATACGACAACCGAAGCCTTTGACAGCAGCATGGAGGCACTTGAGCAGGATGCAGAGAAAGTCCGCGCCACACTCGCCTCCCATCGAGCAGGTATCCCGACCATCGGACCGAGAAACGAGTACGCCGACCAGCTTGCGGCGCAACGTCTGGAGTCTTTCAAAGCATGGCTGGCAGAGGTGAAGCGGGTCGAGGGCGCGATTGACGATTTCAACGGCGTGGTCGCCGCCCTCGGTGGACTTACAGGAGGTATGGCTAAGGCGCAACGTGGACAGACCATCGGCCCTGTGAAACAGGATGCCGCAGCGGAGGCTGCAGCAAAGAAGGCGTCAGTCGAAAAATCCATCCGCCGAAATTTCGAGAAACGCAACGCGGACTATCTCCGCGAAAATCCGGGTGATAGGTCAACCATGCTGGACATGGTGGCGGAGAAGGCGGAATACTACTCCGCCCAACCCGCGCGAAAAGTCGAGATCGAGAAGGATATTTACCGCAGCATCAAGAACGAAAGCGGTTATTCGATGCGAGAGTCCAGTACTCCGGCGACAGATTTCAAGGCTAAGCTAGAAGCAAAGCGCAGTTTAACACGCGAGCGTGAGGCGGTTCGCGCCCAACTGAGAGAAGGCGAGTCTGCCATGCCCCTGGGTCATGGTGTTTGGATTGGTATGGACCAATCCGGTAATAAGCGCGGAATCATTGCGTTTCCCAAGGCCCCCGAAAAGAACGAGAAATTTACTCCGAACGACGATATTCTGGAAGCCATTCTGGAGGCCCGGCTCGGCCCCAGGATCGGAAGCGGTTTGATTGTGAATCGCCACACGTCAGCCTGCGCCACCTCGAGGGGGGAGAAGTGTAACTGTTCCTGCGGTGGGGCGCAACACGGGTCACAGTCCTCAGGGGATTCTACCGTGGAACCGCCCAAGTCAGAGGTTCCGAAGGAGGACAAGGAAACCACGCCACCGGCAACGGAACCCGAGGAGGCGATCAGTTTTGACGCCTTAGTGACGTACTTTAAGAAAGCTATCGAGCTGGGCGAAAAACCGAAGGTCTCCGAGTTGAGAAAAGAAAACGCCGACAAGCCGGAGAAATTCAAGGTGGCGTACGCCGCGCTTGCAGAGGCGTGGCACACCTACAGCCTTGACCAATTCCAGGACAAGTTTGCGCGCGACCCAAAACGGAACTTTGAGTTCAGGACCTTCCAGAAGAAGATCGGCGTACCGCCAGAGTTCATCGGAGGAAAATAACATGAGGCAGGACGGCATAGCAAACTGGACAAAGGAGGCTCGTGACAAGAGCCTCGCGGTCCGGCGTGCCAAAGGCAGTGTCTGGGGCTGGGATAAGCGCCAACGTGCATCGGCGGACAGTCTCACACCGGGTTTTGACCGCCTCATGCGTGATCTCGAAGAATATGACCCCGACAAAACGTATATCGGCGCGCGAAATGCAGAGGATGAATTGAATATGATTGACGAGGAGGACTACGAAGCATTAGTTGAATGGGAAAAGCAGAAAGCGCGCACTGAACAGGCGATAAACGATGGTATGATGGCTGCTATGGGCGCTCCCGGTATCACGCGTGCCTCTTCAGGCCGCGCACTGTTCCGCAAAACTGTGGACACCGCTTCCGACGCGGTCAACTCCTCACGGACCGTGGTCACGGCGTATGACCTCTCAGCGCCTTTCCGTCAAGGTGGCATCCTCTCGCTCTCCCATCCGTCATGCGCCGCGCGAGCCTACGTCAACATGCTGAAGGCGGCCAGGAGCGCGAACGCCGCTAAAACCGTGATGGCGGGAATCAAATCGCGCAGGTATTACGAGCTTTACAAGGATTCTGGACTCTACCTCGCGGAGGAAGGTAAAGGCGCGGAGGAAGTTTTCAAGGCGGTCTTCGCCAAGAAGATCCCGGGCGTCAATATGTCCGAACGCGCCTACAACGCGTATCTCAATACGCTGAGGGCCGACAGCTTTGATTCGTTACTGGAGGCCTTGAAAGCTTCCTCGAAAAAGAATGTCCTCCAAGCCGGAAACAACGCTTATGAGAAGTATGTTGGCTCGCTGAATCCAACGGGGTTCACTTCCCTGGATGATGCGCTGGCGAGTCTTAAGGGCGCGGAGAAAAGTATCACTTCTGAGATTATTGCCAGCGGGATCAATAGGAAGGAGCTGGAAGCCATCGCCAACTTTGTGAACGCCGCCACGGGGCGCGGTTCCATCGGCGCGGCTGAAAAGTATGCGCAGGAACTTTCAACGATCTTCTTTGCGCCGAAACTGACCGCCAGCCGCTGGCAGATGATTGCAGGACAGCCGCTCTATCAGGGGTCAGCGCGGTCGCGGATGATTATCGCGGGCGAGTATGGCAAGTATCTGGCGGGACTCGCTACGCTCTTTGGTCTCGCCAAGCTATCCGGGG
>CAIZQW010000173.1 GCA_903935195.1 uncultured bacterium | reverse complement strand
TATGGCACAAAGATCTCGTTTGACCTCAACTACCGCGCCTCGTTCTGGAAGGGTCGCGAAGCTGAACTCTCTGCAATCTTTGCCGAGATCGCCAGTGTCTCTGACATTCTGGTCGGTAATGAAGAAGATTTTCAGCTTTGCTTGGGCATTCAAGGACCCGAGGCCGGTGGCAAGGACATCAAGGCGAAGATCGATGGCTTTAAGGGCATGATTGAACGCGTGAAGAAGGCTTTCCCGAATGCGCAGGTCTATGGAACAACCCTACGCGAAGTGGAAGACTCCAACAACCATCTCTGGGGTGCGCTGATGGCAGTCGGCACAGAATGGTTCACGGTTGAACCGCGGCACATCACGGTGATGGATCGCATCGGTGGCGGGGACGGCTTTGTGGGCGGCATGCTCTATGCCATTCTCAAGGGCTGGGAGCCCGAAAAGTGGATCCAGTTCGGCTGGGCCAGCGGCGCACTCGCTACGACCATGATGGTTGACTATGCGTTGCCTGCGGACGAAGAGCAAGTTTGGAGTATTTGGAAGGGCAATGCGCGGGTGCAGAGGTAAGCCCGCCGCCCGGGGGCGGCACAGTAGCAGTTGGCAGTAGCAGTTGGCAGTTAATACCCGGGAGTAAACAAAGGAATAACTTTTTTAACACGGAGGCACGGAGAACACTGAGGAATTGATTTTTGTGTTTTTTGTGGATTTTGTGGTTCCGAACTTTTGAAGTTACAGAGAAGAGGGAGTAGTCCCAAGGAGCAATATGACGTTACAAGGAACATTCACTGCGATAGTCACGCCATTCAATACGGATGGCAGTATCGACTATGGCGCGTTAAAAGATTTGATCAACTGGCAGATTGCTAGTGGTGTGGAAGGCCTCGTTCCGGTCGGGACGACGGGCGAATCCCCTACTCTGGAAATGACCGAACATCTGAAGGTCATTGAAGCTACCATTGAAACCGCTGCCAACCGGGCGATCATCATTGCCGGGACAGGGGCTAACTCCACGGCGGAAGCGCTGGAGCTGACAGCGGAAGCAAAGAAGCTCGGCGCTGATGCGACCTTGCAGGTGACCCCCTACTATAACAAGCCAAACGCAGAGGGCTTATTCCGTCATTTCTCCGCTGTCGCAGATCTTGGACTGCCCGTCGTGCTCTACAATGTGCCCGGACGTGCCGGCAAGGAGATCCCCCTTGAAACGGTTGTGCGACTCGCCAGCAATCCCATGGTAGTTGCCATCAAGGAGGCTGCTGGTAGTGTCGACCGTGTCAGCGCCATCCGTAACGCCTGTGAGCTTACCATCCTCTCTGGTGATGATAGCCTAGCCCTCCCCATGATCAGCGTGGGGGCTTCAGGGGTTATTAGCGTCGCCTCGAATGTCATCCCTGCCGAGATGTCAAACATGGTTCGCCTGGCCCTGCATGAGAAGTTCTCCGAAGCACGTGAATTGCACCGCATCTATTATCCGCTCTTCCGTGATCTTTTCCTGGACACGAATCCGATTCCGGTCAAGGCTGCGCTGGCCATGATGGGACGTATTAAATCCACGTACCGGCTCCCCCTCTGTGAGCCGACGGAAAAAATCCGCGAACAACTCCACCACACCCTTATATCCCTCGATATTCTCTAACATGAAAATAGCTATTCTTGGAGCCGCTGGACGCATGGGTCAGAACCTGTTGCGTTGTGCACAAAAAATCAATGGTTGCGAAATTGTCGCTGCCGTGGAGCGTCCGGATTTTCCCGGGCTGGGGACACAGGTTAAGGACTTCCCTGCAAAACTGACCTACACCTCCGCATGGCCTACAGAAGCTGAGGCTGTCATTGATTTCACGTTTCACACCTGCGTAGCCGGCAATATCAAGAACGCTATTGCCAACAAGCAAGCTGTGGTCCTTGGAACGACCGGGCTGAGCGAGGATGCGCAAGCAATTGTCAAGGGCGCCACTCAGCAGATCCCCATTGTCTGGGCTGCCAACATGAGCTTAGGTGTGAACTTGCTCTTGGAGCTGGTTAAGCGTGCCTCAGAGGTTCTCGACGATAGTTATGACATTGAAATTGTCGAAGCCCACCATCGACTGAAGAAGGACGCCCCCAGCGGAACAGCCTTGATGCTGGCGGAGGCCGCGGCAGCAGGACGCAAGGTCGCGCTGAAGGATGTGGCCTGTTATGGACGTGAAGGCATTGTCGGCGAGCGCCCCAGGGGTGAAATCGGCATTCACGCCGTACGCGGTGGCGCGATTATCGGCGAGCATACCGTCGCCCTCATCGCTGATGAGGAGTGCGTCGAGATCTCGCACAAAGCCAACAGCCGCGAAGCCTTTGCAACAGGTGCTTTACGTGCTGCGCTCTGGCTCACCCAGCGCAAGCCCGGGCTCTACACCATGCGGGATGTTCTGGGCTTCACTGATCAGTGATCAGTGTTCTGAGATCTGAGGGCGGAGGACAGAGGGCGGAGGACAGAAGGCAGAGGTCGGAGATCAGAGGTCAGGGATCAGCTTTTAACTATGCAGACCGCACAAGCTATTTTAGCGCTCGGGAGTAATATTGAACCCCGAACGAGTTATATCGAAGAGGCTTTGCAAGCTATACGCCAGCTTTCAGGAATATACAATGTAAGAGTTTCTTCCCTGCATGAAACAGAGCCTGTTGATGTGCCCGAGGGGGAACAGCACAAACTCTTTTTAAATGCAGTGGCTATCTGTGACACCAGCTTGTCTCCAGAGGCACTCTCTGAGACCATACACGCGATTGAAGCAACGCTGGGAAGAAAGCGTTCAGCCCAGTATGGCTCTGCACGGACGATTGATATTGATATTATCGCCCTTGGGGAGCTGATCGTCACGACGCCCACGTTGACGTTGCCCCACCCGCGTGCGCATCAGCGCGTCTTTGTCCTGGCACCTCTTGCGGAGCTTCTGCCCGACTACCGCCTCCCTGGCCAGCAACAGACTGTCACAGAGCTCTTGCAATCACTGCCCTCTGACCTTGTCCAGTCCTGATTTAAAGTTGTCACTTTTTTCTTCATTACCTTGTTCTAACTTTGTTGTCCGGGCCCCAGGATGAGCGTAGCGAATTCTGGGTCTCCCTCTTACCCCCCTAGGGGGGTCGCGCCGCAAGTTTATGCCGCCTGATGCACCTCCGCCGGCGTCTTCATCCCGAGGCTCGTGTGCGGCCTCTGGTGGTTGTAAAGTGCAATCACCTTGCGCACATGCTGGATGACTTCCTTGATACATGAGAACCGGGCATCCAATCCGTACTCCTGTTTCAGAATGCCATTGAGCCGTTCCGCCGCGCTGTTCTCATAACAGTGCATCTCCTCTGTCATGCTGATCGAATACCCGGCGACCCTCAGCATGTTCACATAGCCGTGTGATGCATACTGGCAGCCCCTGTCCGAGTGGTGGATGACATTTTGCGCGCCAGTCGTCCGGATCGATTCCTTCAGCGCCAGCATACATCCCTCGGACGACAGCGATTCGCTGACTTGGAAGCCTACGATCTTCCTCGAAAAAAGATCCATGATCAGAGACAGGTAACAGAATCCGTTGGCGACCATCAGATAGGTTATGTCGGCGACCCACACCTGATTGGGCCTGATGACTTCGATGTCCTTTATGGCATTGCCGAAGCAAGGCAGGCTCTTATCGTAACGGGTGGTCCTCGGGTATCTTGCCTTGTAGGGCACGACGAGCATCCCGTTGTCACGCAGGATGTTAAAGAGCTTGTCCCTGCCGATCTTCAGCCCATGCTTGGCCAGATCCTTGCTGATCAGCACCAACAGCTTGCGCCCACCCATCCGGGGATGGTCGGCACGTATATCGATCACATGCTTGCACAACATCTCGTCCCCAAGGGATCGGTCTTCGCGTTCCGTGCGCTGCTTGTAATAGTTCTGTCTTGTCATCCCGGTCTTCCTGCAGACTTTAGTCACCGTTGTTTCACCGCACTCGATTACGCCATGGGTAATTTGCCATGCATGTTTTTTTTTACATCTTCCCGCGTCCTGCCTGTCTCTTTCAACAGGATCAACGAGACTTGCTTCTCGATCTGGAGATCCAGGTACACGTCCGCCAAGGATTCCTTCAACCGCTTAACCTCCGCTGTCAGCTTCTTGACCTCATTCACTTCCTCGTTACTCTTCATAACCACGATCCTTTCCAGCAAATGTCCGTAGCCATATCGCACCATCCAGTTCTTCACGGTCAGCGCGCCCTTTATCCCGTAAACGCGCTGCGCATGACAGTACCCAGTCCACTTCCCATCTACGACTTCTTGAACTATCATCCTGCGAAAGTCATCTGTATATACCATTCTCAGATTCATTGTCACTCCTTTTCTTCGGGGTTTCCCCACTTAGAAGTGACAACCTATCATAGGACGGGACACCGACCTCTGTCCTCTGACCTCGGACCTCTGTCCTCTGACCTATTCGTCATCCGACAACGTGTAATCAAAGACATCCTTGCGTTGCGCGGCAACTTGCTCGGATTTAGTGATCGGGTCTATCTTGCTGTCCCCTTCCTCGGTGATATGGCGTACAGACGTTGACCCGACCGCAACAGCGAGTGCTGTTGACATCTTTTGTCCAGACCCATACGACGCATACCCATACCTTGAACTATACTTGTAATGATAGTCATACTTGCCGAAATGCTGATGACGACCAAGGTCCACGTCATTCACAACGACACCCAGCACGCGCGCGCCCGACTCCGTGAGATGGCGGTGTGCATATTTAAGCAAGTTGAAACGGGTCCGCTCAGCGCAACACATAATCATGACAGAATCCACAAGGGTCGCAAGGGTCATGACATCGCCGACGATACCGAAGGGTGGCGAGTCCACAATCACACGATCATAGTGTTCGCGGGCCCACTGGAAGAGTTCAATGATGGTTCCACTGCCCATCAATGCTGCAGGGCTGATTTCCGTAGAGGCTTTCGAACAGATCAGATCTAAGTTTTCAACGCCAGAGGCAACCGGCAGCCCATCAAAGAGCGATTTATCGCCTTTCGCGAGCGCATGCGGAAGACTCTTGAACTCAGCGGGGGTCTTTTCGAAGATACGTGCAATACGAGGGCGCCGCATATCGAAGTCAATGAGCAAGGTTTTACGTCCGCTCAGTGCACAAGACTCTGCGATCGAACACGACGTGATGGTCTTGCCCTCTCCAGGCTGCGTACTGACACACAACATTACCTTGGACAGTTCAATGAAACGCGGGGAATCCAGCAGATTTCGAAGACTTGCCACTGCTTCCGCAAATTGCGAGAACTTATCATTCACCACAAGGCGTGCAATCTGTTCACGCTTCTTGCGCCGAACATGGGGCAACACCACCAGTGTCTTCAGACGCAGGCGCTGCTCAATATCAGCGATCCCCACAATCTTATCTTCCAGCTGATCCACAATGAGAACAAAGAGAATACCTAGAAGCAGGCCAAGGAAGGGACCCGCAGAAAAGATGATCAGGGGATTAGGCAACACAGGCACACTCGGCTTATAGGCAGGCTCTACCTGCTCAATCAGTGCTGTTGTTTCATCTGAAGCGACCTGCGCATCTTGCATACGTTGCCGCAAATACTGATATTGCTCCTCTGCCACCTTACGATCACGTTCCAGCTGATCCAAGCGCATTTTTGCGGTAACGATCTTTAATTCCAGGTCCGTGATCGTCTTCATCAACTCTTCTTTTCGAGGATTTAGTTGTGCCAGCTGCCGTTGCAACAAATCAAGATTCGCCTTGGCCGTCTCCAGCGCGCGTGCAACTGCATCAGCAAATTGCTGCCTGAATATTTCGGCTTCACGTTCCTTCACCTTCACGTCAGGGTGGTTAGCTGTAAAGCGAGCTAAGAGAGAGTTCTTCTCTGCTAACGCGGTCTGGAACGTCTTATAGGCAAGTCCGATCTCCTGTGAGCGTGGAATAGATTCTGGCAAATTACCAAATTTTTCAGGATCCCCTTGAATAATCTCAAGTGTTTTACGAAGCTCCGTCGCCGTAGATGCTTTACTCTCGATATCGAGCACGTCAGCCGTGGCCTTACTCAACGTTGCTTCAGCGATTCTGACCTGAGAGGCCATCATATCAATAGGGTTCGCTGTACGATACGTGACCATCTCTTTATCAGCGAGTTCAAGGGTACGACGTTGTTGCTCTGTCATGGAAGAGAGCCAAGCGATGGCACCGTCGGACTTGTTACGGTTCTGGTCGGTCGTAAAGTGTTCAGCGACCTTCGAATAAGCGTTTGCCAAATCAGCTGCGAGCTGGGCATCTGTTGAGCGAACCGTCACATAAATTAATCGCGACCGCCGCTGCAAGGTCATTTTTGACTCACCCAATGTTGAAGCCAGCTCCGCGTCTGTCACCGTCTCACTCGGATGCTCGCTTCGATACTGCGCGATGATCTGAATAAAAACGTCTCGGCTTCTCAAGCTCGCCAAGCGCGTATTAAACACTTCATCCAGCGTCGTTCCGCTAACCTCCGCGTCCATGATGGCTTGCGGTTTTCCCGTAATGGTTGGCCTACGGATACTCATGACAAACTTACTGGTCGCCTCATAAATAATGGGGGACACCTTATAGACTGCAAAGGCAACAAGAACACCGGCAATCAAAAAGACCAAAATCGTGATCCAGCTCTGCAGGCAGACGCGGAGAATACGTCCGATCGTCAGAGCACCGACAAGCGAACTAATCTCATCCGGATTTTCGGCTCCAACGCCACCCCCATAATAATACGGACTACCTCCATAAGCCCCTCTAGATCCATAGACCGGGGCTGAGCCGCCATAATACATCGGCTGGGCCGCTCCGCCATAATACATCGGCTGGGCCGCTCCGCCATAATACATCGGACGCTTACGTTCGACAGCTTTTGGCTTTTGAGTCCCTTCGCGTTCCTCATTCATCGGATTCACCTCTCACTACATTTCTTCTTGGCTGACGGCTTGGAAGCAAGCCAGGCAAGAGGGCTAACACAAAAAACCAGCTCAAAAAGGTGACAGGGTATTGAAAAGGACTGGAGAACCACCCATACACCAACACGGTAACAAGGGCAACTAAGCTTGGCACACTATAACCATCTAACGAGAGAAAGTCATCCCAAGCCGAATTTTCACTGCCCGCAGGACTGGCAAAAAGATTTCTCAGCCTTATAAAGAGCGGTATGAGCTGAATAATCACAAGGGCGAGCAAGATGCCGGAACCAATAACCCCCCACTCGCACAGAAATTGAAGCGCATCATTACAAACGAAGCGCCGGTCCGCTTTAACATGCTTCCACTCAACATCTTTAATAACCGATCCCAGATACTGCGAGAACCCATGAGGCCCGACACCTGTCCAAGGGGCCTCTTCCCATATTTTTAATGCGGCGGTTGCCCGTAACTGCCGACTTGCGGTACTCTCACTCCAATAAGAGTCCTCGGCCACCTTGAGTACCATTGATTTGACTGACGACGCAGGCGGGTAAAACACTACAATTCCGGCAACGAGTGATACCGAAAGAAAGATCCCCATTACGAAACGAAGCATTATCTCAGCACCGGCACGCTGCAATCTTAGTATCATCACTCGAGAGAGTAGCAGCAAGACCCCCACACCACAAAATATACACACGCCTATTCCTGTTGAAAACTGGAGCAGTCCCGCGAGGTTACCCACGAAAGCAAAACACCACCAGAGCGCGGTCCTCACGAAGCCATCCGATGGAGAGGAACGTGAGCCCGAGATGGTCCATCCTAATGAGATCAGAAACCAAAACGCGAAGAAGGTTCCCAGATTACAAACCCCAGGCTGTAAGGCCCATTCAGAATACGGCAAAACACCTGTATGGCTCTTAACAACAGTGTAGATTGCGATGCCTCCGCTGACGAGAGAGGCTGCCTCAAGAAAGAATCGGCGTCCACCTTTTCCGAGGCCATTTCGGATAACGAGAACCCCGGCGAAAAGAGCCACCACTACGGAGAGATGGATTAAGGCAGGTTTGGGCTCAATGCTATACGGCAACCATTCGAAGTGAGGCATACCATACTTCCAAACGTCAGCATCTGGAAAATAGATCAAGACACAGCCACTATTCAACCACTGAATACAGACGAGCCCGACGAGGAGGAGTCCAACATAGACAAACGCATCATCTTCAATGGAGCGCAGGACACGGCTTCTTGCCTCCACGAGCGATTCTGCCTTAAAGACCGTTGGCAAGAGTAGCAGCGCTTCAATCGCGAAGAGTGAAAACCAAAAGCTAATCGCGATTCCCTGAGGCTCGCCACTCAAGAACCCAATACTCATGACGAAAAAGAGAGCGAGCACATGGAAGGCTAACCAATATTTCGTCAAGAACTTCTGAATCATGCTGGAATCCATTCTTTAAAAAAAAAGCCCACGCCAATGTCTCGTTCGCGTGGGCAAGAAGCCGGTTCACTTTCCGAGAGGCCTTCCGCTTATTAGTAACGGAGCATACAGCCTAAAGAGATACGAATGCGATCCCAATCATCCTGGATCTCATTTGACTGGAAGGTGTATTCTGCCGCTGCATAAACGCTTGCATATTGGATAAACCAATAGGAGGCGCGATAACGGACTGAATATTGATCCGTCACATAGTCTTCCGTTGCTATTGCATCGGCCATGGTTTCGTTTTCTTCACGACGGTAAACAAGGTCGGTTGTCATATCAATGCGGTCGGTTGGCTTATAACTCACGCCACCCGAAAGTGACCAGACATTTTTAGATTGTCCTTGATCTGTTTCACTAGGCTGGAAGTAAGTAGCCGAGGCGACTGTGAGCGCCCACCGCTGGCTCATCATCCAACTGACCGTCGCATTCAGTGCGGGGCTGACCAAGGTCTCATCTGCATACGAATACACATTAATACCACCCAGAATACGGTATTTAATACGCTCGGTTAAGCGCGAGCCGAAACCAGCCATGAGCGAAAAACCATCACTGGTATTGCTTTCTCCTGCCACCTCTGCATCAGACTTGTAATATTGATAGGAACCATCCAACAAGAGGCCTGTTTGAGGAGTCAGTGCATAATCAATCTCGGCACCGACTTGGGCTGAACTCCAACCATACAACTCTTGGTACTTTGTTGCATTGCTATCAAACCAGTTATCGGTATACATCCCCGTCAAGCCCGCAGAGAGTTTTTCGCTGAAAGCATAGGATATCATCGCATTTAAATCGAACTGATGGCGGTTACGCCAGACACCACTTCCACCGTCCGTCAACAACGAGTCGTTCTGGTTACTAAAGTTGTACCGCTCTCCGAGTAAAAACTTCCAACCCTTCAGGGACTCCACGTAAAGCTCAAGCTCTTCGCCATAGCGATGGGCGTTCAGCTCGGTGTGCTTCTGGTAGAGATCGTACGAATACCAAGCATTACCGGTCAGGCCCCAGTCTGTACCACGATATTGCGCATCTACGCCCGGACTTAGACGATAAATAACGTCATCTTCATCATCCACTTGGAGTCGGATATTCGAATCATAAGAGGCATCGAGACTTACATAGGGCGATACCTTAAAGTTTCCGAAGCGCAGGCCATCAGAGCGTTGGGCAAAAACGCCTAGCGGCAAGAGGCCTGCAATCAGAAGCAACGTTTTCGTTGTGTGTGCTATTCTCATAAGGTGACTCCCTTAAAAAATTGCTGTTTTCGGTTCGGGTTAGACCGGAGGGTTTTTGTGATCGTTTTTTACAGAAGAGTTCCCTGATTGGGATACCCTCTCGGCACAGTCTGTATACCGATATCGCTCGCGCCAAAGGGACTCAGCTCGAGACTTGACCGGGTACGATTTTCAAAAGAACCTGTCAGTCCGCCGAC
This sequence comes from uncultured bacterium, assembly GCA_903935195.1. Taxonomy (GTDB): domain Bacteria; phylum Verrucomicrobiota; class Kiritimatiellia; order RFP12; family UBA1067; genus CAIZQW01. The sequence goes on along the minus strand of CAIZQW010000173.1, from coordinate 27,630 downwards.
ATCCACCAACAACTGTTCCAGTTGAGAGACACCCACGCGTGCAACTGCGGGTGGCGGAGGCGTGACACGAACGGTTGTATCCGTTGCGTTCAAGAGTGGTTCATAGTTGCCCTTTTGCGCCTCAGCAATATAGCCCTTTGCCAATTCACGACCCGTATCATTTGGCAGTCTCGTCATCAACAGCGCTTGGAGCTTTTCCGTCTGGGGCTGCGTGGTTGGATTCAAAAAGAGTAACATCGCAAAGGTGTTACGCACAGCAGGATCATCTGTTGACTTGTTTCGTTCGACAGCCAGTTTAATCGTCTTATCAGCCATCTGACTGAACTGTTCTTCGCTTAACTTGTTCACTTTAGGATCAAAGCGCTTGGACAACTCGCCGACAACGCCAGGAAGAAATTCAACTGGAACCGTTGCAATAATTTCAGCGATGGTTTTATAGCGCTCGTCATTCTTCAAAGGCGTACTCCGAATACATTCGATGGAAGCTTTAATCAGAAGCGCCTGCTTCTCTTCTGGACTTAAGGGCAACCGCGTGATCGCCTTGAGCACACGTTGAGTGAATTCTGTTTTCTCGCCATCAGAGATCTGAGTCATCACCCCACGAATTGCACCAGGATTCTTTGCGGCATCGCCAACCTGTTTCAGCCACTGCGACCGTGTCAACATCATGGTAGCTGGGTCTGACTGCGTAGCCCTAGGTGCTGACGGCTTTGCGGGCGTTTGCCCGGCTGCCATCTGGGCACACACGAGAACAACTGAAACGACAACACACCATTGTGCTCTCTTGCTATTCATCATGACTCCTTCTCTTATTCTTTTTTAATACCAAGACTCTGGGACATAAACAACGTCGCCAGCCTTCAATTTCATATCCAGTTCTGCTCGTCCTTTTTGACCGATCGCAACAACATCAATAATATAACGCTTCAACTTACCCTCTTTATCACGTCGCGTCACGCGAACCCGTGCTTTATCAGCCAAAGGCGTCGGGTTTCCTGCTGCCAAAAGAACCTGCGTTACCGACAGATCGCGTGTCGCTGGCATGTTGACTGGGCCAGGGCGTTGCACAGAGCCAAGAACCAAAACCGAACCCCACGGCGACTTCATTCCAGACCGTTCATCATACGCAAAAGTGACTGATACTTGCGGATCAATAAAATACTTTTTGTAAGCCTCTTTAATCTGCTCCTGCAAAGCAACCACCGTCAAACCACCGCACTTGACTGTCCCAATCATGGGCATGACGATCTCGCCCTTCAAGTCAACCTCTTTCATCACTTCCTCAACCGTTACCGCGCCAGAGGCTGTCACACCAATACGCAAAAACAAACCCTGTCGGATTTTGGGGTCGCCCTCCTCCTGAAATTCAGCTTGTTCTCCTTCCGTGGGCTCATCACCTGACCACAAAATTGAATCAATCAGCGTCGAACACCCTGTGAGCATTTGAGTACTGAACAAAAAAAGAAGGAGGAAGCTGAGAGAAAATCCACGCATCAAACCCCAATTGCATCTGCTCTTAAAAAAAAACACTGCCTCGAGAAAAATCATGAATATAGATTAGCACGCTAAAGGGTCTTTCTTCAAGAGTAAAAACATTTTCGGGGCATATATTTTATGCGCGTTTTGAATGACCTGGAGGAGATCATTTTCTCCCGAGAGGCTCCTTAAAGAGGATTTTACGCGAAACTGATTTTTTGTTTTTCAGAATGCGGGACCCCCGGGTAATTTTACAAAGACTGATCTGAAGCTCCTCAGCAATCTTCCGCTGGGAGACCCCCTGTACCAACAACTCGAGCAATCGCCAACGCAAGGTCACATCGCACAGTTCAGCACGCGTTAATAACTCCTCTAAAAAAAGCTCCATCTCCTGGCGATCAGACAGGGAAACAAGGGCCTGTGCAAGGGCTTGACGGGCTGAAGGTTGACATTGATGGATTGCGCGCTTCATAACGTTGTACCTTTTGACTCATTAGTGTCTTTAATGCTTTGCTGCCTCGTCAAGTTCGATCATTCTTCGGCGATCATTGATCGCCATAAAATTCAGCCTGTTTTGATAAAGGTCTGTGCAGGTCGCTAGGTCGACAAAATCGACACCCTTTTGGCGAAGATGATTCATCAAATCCTGGGGCGACTGTGAGTAACGCAAGGCCTCTGGAAGAACGGCAAAGAGGGGTCTGGCCGTGCCATACGTGCCATTTACACGTCCATGCTTAACACTGAAGAAATATATTTCGCCGCGTGCTAAACCCAGTTCGTATCGAGCCCTGATCATATCGAGTTTCTTGCGAAGTTCATCTTTCTGGGTTTGCGTCAGCACCACGGAAGGCGTTTTCTTCTCCAGCTCTGGAGGGTTTTTCCCGTCAACCCCAACAGAATTAGTCGCAGGTTCGCCAAAAAGTGAATCCAATGTTTTTCCCGCCGTACCTTCCGTTGGGGGCTGGCTGGCTACCACACCCGTGTCTATTACAGACACAGGAGCTGCTGTCTCAAGGGGGGTGTCCAAAGAACTCGGTTTGACCTCTTCCGTCTTTACGGGGGCATCGACGTCTGTCTTTGGCGGAGGAATTGTGGATGGGGTCAGTGCTTCAGGAGTCCAGGCAAAGGGCTGTTCCACCTGTATCCGATTGATAAAAATGCCATTACCTTTTCGGGACACCGTATATGGCAGGGAAATATAACGCCCTTCAATAAAAACAAAGCCCGTGCGCTTCGGCGTCCCAAGCGTCATTCCCAACGCGTCAATCGCTTCACCTGGTACCTCCGGCAATTGGGCACGGCTCACAGAAACTAAAATTGAAAAAAAACCGACACAGACTACAATTATATGCTTTCTACACATGACTAACCCTTAAACACATGCAAAAAAACCCCACCTTGCCGTATGACAGGATCCCTGAAACCTCGTACTTGAGGTGGGCGCTCTAGTCGGTGGCTTCAGGTCCCTGTCAAAAACAGGTGTCCGTCTTACGCCGCGTTCAAACTCCCAAAATAAAATGAAGGTCAGAGAAATTCTGCTTATCCGCGAACAAGGCAGGGTCCACTTCGGTACTCTCACCGGGAAAAAGTCCCTTCCCGGATCCCAAAAAAAGAAGACGATACTATAACACAGATTTAAGACAGGGTCAATTTGAGACTGTGTTTAAAACACGAAGGATGCTTTTCTGTTACTTCAGCCGAATGGAGGCCGACCGACCATGTGCCGCCAGCCCCTCGACCTCTGCAAAGATTTCGATCGCCTGACAGGTTTCGAGCAGGTCTTCACGGGTGAACTCGACAAAGCTATGACGGCGACGAAATTCATCCGCTGTCAAGCCATTAAACATACGCGCAGCGCCACCAGTTGGCAACACATGGCTGGGGCCAGCAATAAAGTCCCCCACGGACTCGGGCGTCCACTCCCCAACAAAAACAGCTCCAGCAGCTCGCACATCATTCACAAGGGAACGGGCATTCTTCGTGATAATCTCAAAATGCTCAGGGGCAAAACGGTTGACGAGTTCCATGCCTTGTTTCAGATCAGGGACCACGACCAACAGAATGCCGCCGGCCTCCATCACGCGTTCAACCATGGCAGCACGCGGCAACTTAGCCGCCTGCCAGGAGAGCTCATCACAAACGGCTTGCGCCAGACCCGCGGAATCGGTGACCAAGAGCGCCTTCTCATGTCCGCTTCCATGTTCAGCCTGCGACAGCAAGTCCGCGGCAACCCACGCGGGCTTGGCCGTTTTGTCTGCCAGAATAGCAATCTCGCTCGGACCCGCGACCTGATCAATCGCCACAGTTCCAAAGACCTGGCGCTTGGCCGCCGTCACATACGCATTCCCTGGACCCGCAATCTTCTGCACGGGCTTGACGGTCTTTGTCCCATAGGCCATCAGTCCAATAGACTGAATACCGCCCACACGGTAAATCTCCGTTGCCCCCGCCACCTTTAAAGCATAGAGCAGAACCGGATTGACACAACCATCTTTACCACACGGCGTGCAGGCAACGATTTCCTTGACACCTGCGGCCTTGGCAAGGGTCACTGTCATGATTGCCGTTGACGCCAGAGGGGCTGTTCCCCCTGGCACATACACCCCCACGCGATCCATCGGCGAATAGAACTCGCCTGTGTAGCCGCCCTGAGGCGTCTGCAGGTACCACGGCTCACGCAAGCCAGCACGTGCAAAGGTCAACACACGTCGATGAGCCTCTTGAACCGCCTGCTTTGTCCTGGTCGGAACCTTCGCAACGGCGACTCGAAGTTCACTCTCTTTGACGCGAAGCTGTCCCTTCGTTAAGACCGCACCATCAAACTTCTTTGCTGCAGCCAAGACAGCCGCATCGCCCTGCTCCCGAACCGCGGCCAAGACCTCACTCGCAACGGTTTCTGCTGTGGCAGAAAAAGCAGGTCTGGTTAAAAAGGAGTCCACTCGCTTCGTGGGTTTCTGGACAGACCAAGACACGATCTCAACATGCGTCGAAGACGCTCCACTTTTGTATTCTTTTTTCATAAAACACCTATAACTTCGTTGAATTGCCTTATTGCCTTATTCTTCTTTGTTTCCTGGGCTGTTCACTGCCAACTGCTACTGCCAACTGCCACTGTGCCGCCCCGGGCGGCAGGCTTGCCTATAACAAAGCGTCGCACACGGATTGCTTGGATGTTGCACTGAGCAACCGCTCGCGAATAGACACATTTAACAACCGCTGGCACAGTTTGGCTAAAAATTGGATATAGCCGGCACCGGAAGATTGGGGTGCGAGCATCAGGGCAAAGATACGTGTCGGCTGTCCGTCGGGCGCGCCAAAGTCGACCCCCTCAGAATGAAGCCCTAATAAAAAGACAACTTCGGTGAGACACGAGACTCTGCCATGTGGAATCGCAATTCCGTCTGGCTGTGCGGTTGGCGCGCTCTGCTCCCGATTGATAATCGCACGCATCACGTCCTCTTCATCCTCAGGTTTCAGGACACCTTGCTGAACAGCCTGACGAACCAACTGTTCAATCACATCGAGGCCATCTTTTTCTGTCATGTTGAGACAGACGATACTCTCTTGGATAATCTCTTGAAATGCTTTCATCGGCGCTTAATACCCCGTCCGCATGGCTTGATTCCCAAGAATATCCTGCTCCAAGAGTGCATCCAACCTTTTTCCGATGGGCCCCGGGCACTCAACACCCACACGATGTCCCTCATAGCTGGCGGTCGAGGCCACGTTTAATGTCGTTCCGATCACCAGCATTTCCGTTGCAGAGACGACCATTGCTTCCGTGATATCCGCGAAGGCGACTCGTTTCAAGAGCCCCTCCGCGACCAAACCCCGTGCCAGCTCCATCACCCGCACCATGGTCGTACCCTCCAGCACGTGCTCCATCGTGGGCAAGAGCAATTCACGCTCTTGTGTAACGATCCCGACGTTTTCTGTGGCTCCCTCAGCGAGAAAGCCTTGCGAATCATAACTGACGACAAAATCCACATCTGCATCCACCGCTTCGCGCTTCATCAAGACATTTGAAAGGTAGTTGCAATGTTTAAAGGTTGCAAAATTGCCCGCTTTCACGGGAATCGCGCTTCGCTTCACGCGCGCCCCCTCTGGGTGCATTTTCATGAACGGCGTCCCAGCGGCATAGACGACAATGTATAGCGAGGGACGCGGCGACTCATATGGACTCACCCCCAACCCACCGGGACCACGAGCCAAAATAACCCGAACCGAGCAGGCGTCCTTATCCGCACATTTCAACGTCTCCACCGTCTTGGACCGCAGATCCTCCAAGCCCCCAGGCCACACCAATCCGATTTCGCCTGCCGACCGCACCAAACGCTTCAAATGCGGCTCGAGGTTGTAGGCGCCGCGGGCAACGCATTTAAACGTATCAAAGACACCGTCGCCTCGATGAACCAAGTGATCGTCAACGGGCACCTGCATCAGTAAAGGATCGAGGACCACGCCATCAAGGATGCTGGAGTACATGGCGTAATAACGTTCGTGGAACGACTGACGCGTCGTGGCGAGCACCTCTAAATAGTGAGCATTGTCTATCAGCTTCATGATCCGCCTTTTAGTTAAACCGGAGAAATATTACTGTTTGATGCCGAGGCGGCGCTCTATATCACGATTTCGGGCAAGCCCCAGTTTGACTGCCTGACGATAATACAGCTCCGCATCCGCGTTCGCATCTGGCCGCATATCCAATAAAAGCCACGCCATATTCAAATAGGCATCTGGCCGTTGCGGATTAGCTTTCATCGCGGTATCTAATAGCGCCATTGCTTTTGTGTGCGCACCCGCTGCGAGATGGGCGCCCGAGGCTAAGAGCAGCAGCGCTTCATTGGCAGGAGAATCCTCCAGCAGATCACTCAACATAATCAATGCATCAGAGGCTTTTCCCTGTTGCACTTTAGCGAGCGCCAAGAGAAAACGCGCCTCTTTGTTTTCGCTATCCTTCTTCAGCACCCGAATAAGGGCGGTTTCAGCCTCAGCAAAACGCTCAACCAAAATCATATCCTTTGCCCATTCCAATTCTTCACGAATTCGGACAGGGGCATTGGTCTCGGCCACCTTCGAAGGAACCGTAACCGTGTCAGCCTTTACTGCGACTTCATCCGCCTCTTCGCCACTCGCTTTGCTATTCAGCTTACGCGTCACTTCCATGACCCGATTCGTCTGCGCCATGCGTGTACGCTCCGACCGCATTTTTTCCAGCTCACGGGTGTCGGTCACAGCAATGGTCCGCGAAGAAGCTTGCGCCTCCTCCAGCAAAATGCGTTCAATTTCCGTTTCGCAAATGGCCTTACGAAAACGCACAGGTGAGAATGTTGCTGTAGGAGCCCAGACTGGATAATTCTGTTCCAACTTGACCAGCACGGCAAGTGCTTCACGAAACAAGGCTATCGCCTTCTTGGAGTCAGATGCTATATATGCCTCTTGAGCCTTTGACATCAAATCGGTTGCAGGCTTTATCAGCTCAAGCACCTGTGGCTTCTTACTCTTTGCAGTAGAGGAGACGGATGCGGATGGCTTCTCTTCCGAATAGCATGCAGAAACCAGCAAGAATCCCATCAAAGCATATTTTAAAACGTTCACACCATCCTCCTTATTGGTCGTCCTCGCCACCCCAATCATCACCACCCTCTGGCTCCTCGCCCTCGCCTCCAAAAAGCTCCCAATCGTCATCCTCTTCGTCGCCCGTTTCAGCAGCAATTAAACGCCCCCCCAGCGAGCCTGAACGCTCTTCCGCCGCATAAAAGCGACAGTCGAACTCATCACACGAAAAACAATCTTTGGGTGAAAAATCCTCTGCGAGAACAATACTGTCCAACACAAGAGGACAGGTCTGTGCCGTCGGCTTCGATAATACCGGAATCACATCCTGTCGAAGCGTCACCCGAGTTGTTTGCACCACAACAACGTCTGCAAGGGGCTGTTGTGAAACGACTTTGTTTTTCTTCTGAGCAGAAAGGGTGGGGACGGGCTTCGGCCTTGCGACAGCCTTTTTCGAAACGACTACAGCCTTCTTCGGCCGCGCAACCGTTTTTTTCGACTTTGCAACACCCGTCTTCGCTTTTGCAGCAACCTTCTTCTTCACTGGCGGGGTTACACGTTTTTGACTTCGCTTACTCTTTTTCAAGACTGCCATGGTGTTGTCTCCTTTTCACAACGAAACCTACCAGCGATCCCACTGTTCACGTTTTTTCTTGTCCATCGCCCTCAGCCACATGACGAAAGAAATACGGAAGTCACTCTCTTTTTCCGAACCATCAATACGGGTGTAGGCTGTACGATAAGAGGTACGCAGCTGGAAGATAAGGCAGTCAAGACCGTACTGGAGATAACCCCCCACTTCTTCTAACTCGCCCTCATCGGAATCATAACGAACAAAGAGACTCCACGCCCAAGCATCTGTGATTTCATGATAGAAACCCGTATACAGCACGCTGTGTTCGACACGATTCCATTGAGGAATGGGGGAGGCATCGTAATCATACAGCTCGTGGTTTCGGGCCATATAACCACTGCCGATATTAAAGGATTTTGAGACGCGATAGTGCGCGGATAGATCAACATAAGCCATCTTCTCTTGTTCAGTATCCCATTCACCAACGGTACGCATCTGAAACGACTCGATCGGACTAAAGATGGTCTTCATGCCCAGCATTCGCACACCATTTTGGTCAATATTGGGATTCACATCGCTTGTATTCGGGGAGGGCATTTGAACAGCCGCATACAGATCCACATCCAACATCGTACGCGGTGCCCCTGTCTTCTCACTTTTTGTCTGCCAGAGGTTACGCACACCTGGACGTACCCCATGCCAATTATAAGGCAGCCAAACCCCATCTGTCCCGAACTGATCAAGCCACTCAAAGGAACGATCGATTCGGTCAAAGGTGTAGACGCCGGGGTCTCCCTCTTCACTCCAATAGGTCGGCTGCCAGCTGTAATCGAGGTAGGGCTCAACCGTGTGACGCCACCCATTGTCCCAGCCGGAGACAAAACGCATCGAGGTCTCAACCCCCAGTTCCCCCGAGTGACGATAGAGGGAGTCCCCTGACGCGGAGTCTTGATAATAGGTGCCTTGGTAGCCCGCGCGCGGAACAACGCTCACGGCGTCAAACAAACGAATCGGATAGGTCAGGCGATGCGCGGTGTTCACCCGTGTCGTATCATAGTCTGCCCAATCACCCGGGTAATAGGCATAATTTGGATCCGCTACATCTTCATAGTAGGCTGCCTCCCGAGACAAGTAGCCCGCCCGCGTCTGACTTTCGTAATTCAACCCCGTATTGAACACCGAGGTCGGCATGATGTCAAGCCACGCTTCTGGCAACCGTGCGACACCTCCATAAAAATCGTTTAGCGGACCACTCACGGTCACACCTGTTGCCAATGCGTGTTCCCGATGTTCATAACCGATCAGATTAATCGGGATGCTCTCCGCACGATTCAGACGGTCAAAATAATCATTCATCACTTCTGAGTCGCTCTCGTATCTTCCTTGCAACACTAACAGGTCACGCGGGGTAAGATCCACAGCATGTTTGAGGTCAAACTTATATCGGTTCGATGGTATTTTCGAAGCCCAATTAGGATCGCCGTTATCATTCTGAGCATTCGTGTCATCAAAATAGAAGCCGCTCAATCCGCCTTCACCCCACCGTTTCAGATCCCACTCCAACGTCTCTCCAATGCCGACCCCCCTCTTTGAGCGGAACTCGAGATGGGATGTCGCATCCACAAGCGCCCCGCCTGGCTCCTTTGAACGATAGAGGTTCAGCGTGTAAGCAAAGAGAACATAGGCGCCCCATCGCGAGGTATAACCTGGATAGACGCGCACCCCATAGTCAACCTCCATCGAACGGTACATATACGGGAAGTAGAAGAACGGAACTCCAAAAAGATAGGGAACACCATTGCGCAGTGTCACATATTCCCCGTCTTTGAGACTTGCATCACCTGTCACACACCAGTGCAAATGCTCAAGATCATTTGTACAGGTCGTGACGGTGACATCATGCCCTTCATAGAGCCCATCTTCCTGACGGGACATCTCTTTGGCATAGACGCTAAAACATTTCGACCTCAAATAACCGTTCAGCGCAATGCCTTTGCCTGTTTTATAGTTGTACTCAATGTCGTCGCCCCGCCACTCCCCCATGCCTGGCTGGCGAATGACGACATGACCCGTGGCCTTGATCGCACCGCTCTCCCGGTGAATCCTTGCTTCATCAGCGGCCAGCTCTTGTTTATCGGTGACGACCTTGACATGCCCTGTCAAAATAATCCAGCCCGTCTGTTGATTGACCTCGAATTTATCAGCCGTGCTCTCGAATTTTTCGATACCCGACTTCATGTCGAGGAATTTCTCTACCTTGGACGCGACTTGCCCAAAGCAACTCCATGACAGGACACCCAACCACGCAAAAAGTAGAGCTTTTCTCATTTGGCTTTTTATTATACTGATTTTGAGTCGCCAACGGAATACAAAACTTTTGCTGTATCGCCATCCACAATACAGAAGGACTCCGGATGCCGGTGCAGCTCAGACTTGAAGGTCAACCGACCTGTGTAACGACGTTGAAGCTCCACCAAAAAGGCCTCATCTTCTTTACGCAGACGATCCAGAACACTGGGAGCGACAATGACCTGAAGATTCACGTCGCGGCCTTCTTGCGAACCCTTCCGCATCACTGCACCAATTTGCCGTTGAATATCCGCACTCAACGCCAGAGGGGACTTCACGCTACCATGTCCCTTACAGTAAGGGCAGTCCGAGTACATCTTCGACAAGAGGCTCTCCTCTTGGCGCTGGCGCGTCATCTCCATCAACCCAAGCTCGGAGATCTGCAAGACGTTTGTACGTGCACGATCACGCCGCAACGCCTGCTTCATGGCTTTGTAAACCGTGTTCTGATGTTTCCGTGACTTCATATCAATCAAGTCAAGGACGACCAAACCACCAATATTTCGCAATCTCAATTGACGAGCGACCTCTTCGACAGCCTCCAAATTCACCTCAAGGATGGCATCCTCCTGCGAACCCTTTCCACGGTGACGTCCGGTATTGACGTCAATCGAGATCAGGGCTTCTGTCTCTTCAATGACCAGATAGGCACCTGACTTCAGGTTGACTTTACGGCGATAGGTCTCCTCGATCTGACGTTCCACGCCATAATGCTCAAAGATCGCCAAGTGTCCGTCATAGTGACGAATCATGCCCTTGGCACGGCGTGAGATACGCCCTGCTACATTTCGAATGCGATTGTAAGAATCCAAATCATCAATGGTTACACAATCAATTTCTTCGGTTAACCAATCACGAACGACGCGCTCAACAAGGTCGGGCTCTTGGTAGACGCACGCCGGTGAAGGCAACTTCTTGATATTCTCTTGCAGTTCATTCCAAGACTCCATCAGGTTTCGCAAGTCACGAACAAACGAGCGCTGATTCGCATTCGAACCCACGGTACGCACAATCAATCCCGCATCGTCTGGAAGCGGCATCCGATCGAGAATCTTTTTCAAGCGCTGACGCTCTTTCGCATCGCCAATTTTACGGGAGACGCCCCTCAAATGGGTGCCTGGCATCATGACCAAGTAACGACCTGGCAGACTGAGATTGGCTGTCACACGGGGTCCCTTGGTGCTAATCGGCCCCTTGGTCACCTGAACCACAATTTCGGTTCCCGGAGGGAATCGCTTGTTGATCTCTTCGTTAGAGACGCGTTTCCGGCGGGAGGGACGTGCATTTTCATCATCCTCATCCAAACGGCTGTCATCATCTGGAATCATATCCCAATAATGCAGAAACGCATTCTTTTTCAAGCCAATATCCACAAAGGCGGCCTGTAGATCATGTTCCAGATTCTGGATACGACCTTTAAAAATACTCCCGACTAAACGATCTTCCGCTGGATGTTCCACCAAGAACTCTTCGACGCGGCCGTTTTCAACGACAGCTACGCGCGTCTCCAGTTTCTCAGCATTGACAATGATCTCGCGCTTCGGTCCAGTACGCTTGATCCATCCAATCATCTTTTTGATCCCATCTGTCAAGGGTTTTAGCATGTTCATTCTTCTCTCCTTTTTTTCGGCTTGAAGACTCAAGCCTCTACGAAAAACGTGTCTCCTCTTCTCGTCCGTACATAGAAACACTTTGCACCAGGCCTAATCCAACCATCATGGTCAGCATAAACGTTCGGCCATAACTGATAAATGGCAAGGGGAGCCCCGTGATCGGCATCAGTCCGATTGTCATGGCGATATTGATGAATATATGACTAAACATCACGGTCACCACGCCCACACAGAGAATCCGCCCCCCATCATCCCGACATCGAAAAGCCACCCAGAGTCCTGTCCATGTCATGAAAAGGAATAGGAGTAGCACAATCACTGTTCCAGCAAAGCCAGCCTCTTCAGCCAGCACTGCAAAAATAAAATCATTGGAGGAGACCGAGGGGGGCAAGTATCCGAGCATATAGTGCTCGCCTTTTAAATACCCCTTGCCCCAGGCGCCTCCGGAGCCCACGGCAATCTGTGACTGCCGCCGATTATACCCGCTGCCATGCAAATCTTTGTCCGGGAACATAAACACTTGCAAGCGCTTGATCTGATGATCGCGCAAACAGGTCTTGCTGATCAAAGACTCTTTGCGTTCGTGGGTCATGGGAACTGTCTCTGTATAATAAACCGTTCCCATAATTAAGCCAGCCATTGTCAACCCGGCAAGTGTCGACCCCCACAAGAGTTTAGGTGCGACATTTGCGGCAAACATCATCATAAAGACTGTTGGAACTAAGACCATTGCCGTACCTAAGTCAGGTTGTAACAGGATTAAAAATCCTGGTACGGCGACCAGCAGTGCTGTCAGGAAAAAGAGCCCCGCGCCACGCTGCACGTTTCTCTGGCTGAAAACCCAAGCTAAAATCATAACGACCCCGAGCTTGGCGGGTTCCGAGGGTTGAATACCAAAAAGCCAACGCTTTGCGCCCATCTGGGAATCGCCAATGATGGGAACCAGAATTAACAAAATCAGTACCACAGCGTAGATAAACCAACTCCACTTCAGGATGCGTTTATAGTTTATAAGCGCCACCACGAAGTAAACGATCAGCCCCAACCCCGCCGCCCATGCATGCCGGAGGTATAATTGCTGAAGATCTACATCTTCGCGCACCGAACACGAGCTGTAGATATAAAGAATGCCAATAAAAATAAGGCACACCATGCTCATCAGCATGAGGGGATTAAAGAGGCGGAAACGCGCAAACAGGTCATTTTTCTTAAACATGTTAGTCGCCTCCTGTCACGATGGGAGCTTCAACCCGTGTCGGCGACTCGTTTGTGCTTTCACCAAAAATGGAGACTAGGACTTGCCGCGCCAAGGGAGCAACGGTCTTGCCTCCCGACTCGCCATCTTCAACGAGGATGACCAGTGCAACGGTCGGAGCCTCAGAGGGGGCAAACGCGAGAAACCACGTGTTCTTATGGCGAACACCCCTAATATCGATTTCGGCCGTGCCTGTCTTTCCACTCACCTGCGTACCACAAATCTGAACACGGCGACCTGTCCCCTGCTGCACAACATCCCTCATCCCCCCCCGCACGACTGCCAAGGCTTCCGGAGACCAATCCATGGTGCGCAGAGGCTCTGGCTGAACATCCGTCTTAATCAGATGAGGCTTATAAATCTTCCCGCCATTGGCGATTGTTGCAGCAAGAACCGCCATCTGCAAAGGCGTCGCCAACAGCAACCCCTGCCCGATTGCCATCTGACAGGTATCGCCTGGGCGCCACTTCTCACCCAGCCGTTCAAGTTTCCATTCTGAATCTGGAAGCAAGCCGGAGCTTTCTCCTGGAAGATCAATCCCTGTCTTCATTCCAAAACCCAGAGTCTTTGCCTGTGCAATCAGAGCCGCAGGGCCCGTTTGATAACCTAGCGTACAAAAGTAACTGTTACACGATTGCTCAATGGCCCTTCTCATGGCGATGTCTTGATGGCCGTAGGTGTCCCAACAGCGCAGACGCATGGTCCCCAACTCAAACGTGCCCGTGCAGCGATGAAGCGTGTTAGGATTAAAGTTTGTCTGACTGAACGCCGCAAAGGCTGTCACTGGTTTAAAGATACTTCCGGGCGCATACCGTCCTTGGATCGCCCGATTCAGCAACGGATGCGCATCATCCTCTGTCAAGCGTTTCCAAAGCCCATCACGAATCATCGGAATAAATTCATTTGGGTTAAAGGTTGGAGCACTGGCCATGGCCAAGATTTCGCCATTCCGCGGATCGATAACAACCCCTGCCCCACGCTTGTCACTCAGCGCATTTTCAAGAACACGCTGAAGGGAGGCGTCTAACGTCAACTGTAAATCACGGCCAGGAATGGCGGGTTCCCCGTCCCAGACATTGTACTTATAGCCCCGAGCATCCACGCGGATTAACTGTTCGCCAAGCTGGCCTGTCAACCACTCGTTATACTTTCCTTCCAGTCCTTCACGACCATACATCTCGGGGAGATAGAAGTGGGACTTCTCCCCGGGGCGAGATTGGGGTGGGCGGTCTCGGCGCACATACCCTAGCAAATGAAACGCCAGCGATTTTTCTGGGTAATAGCGTTCCGGTTGTACATAAACATCAACGCCTGGAAACTGTTCCGCGCGCTCGGCCCAGCGCGCCAGCGTCACGGCATCGACATCTTTCCAGGCGATCAATGGCATAGGAAGGCTCTTGATCACATGATTGGAGATGGCGTTATAGGAGAGTTCGCGCGGAATGCCCAGCACTGAGGCGAGCTTGTCAACATTCGCATTCACCGCATTAATCGTATTCAGCCATTTTCCACGCTTGCGCAACTCTTCAACATAGAAGGCAATACAATAACTGGCACGATTTTCAGCAAGGCAGACACCCTTGCGGTCTAGAATCCGACCGCGGGCCCCAGGCACTTGAACACGACGGATGCTCTGGCGGGCTTGATCGCTTGAAAAGGCAAAAGATTGCACCACCTGCACTGTGAAGAGTGCATGTGCCAAATAGAGGAGAGCTAGGCCGAATAAGAGCGCAATAAGCGCAATACGCCAGCTATCCGTCAGCTTCTGTCCATCATACGATTCCATTCAACCCTTCGACCTCTGTCGTCCGACGATCATCAACACCTTTAAAACGTTCGAGCCAGCCACACAGCAAAAACATCGAAACCCCGACGACCATACCCATGACTGCGGCGGCGGCGGCCAACTGAAGCATATCCCACGAGAAAACAGCAATGCCTGCCTTATGAAGCCAAGCACAAAGCCAGATCTGCTGAAACACACTAATAACAGAAACGCAGAAGATGCCATGAAGAACCGTGGTCTCTGTAAAGATTCGTTTCATTAAGAGCAAGAGTGGATAAACCAGTAAAAGAAAAATGACGATACAGCCATGGGGGAGTCGTCCCAACGCATCGGTCAGCATGCCAGCCCACAGAAGAAGTACAAAACTCATGAGTTTCGGCTTTTCCAGAACATAATAGATCGCCACCCCCGTCAAAAAGAATCCCTTAACGGGCAACCGCGCCGTGACAGGGATCATCTCCTGAAGAACTGCAGCGAGTAGCAACGCTACACAGCTGAGAATGAGGGACATATTAAGGCGCATGTTTATCCTCCCTGATCGAGAGAACAAAGACATCGTAGAGCGACGCCATATCAACCGCCGGCATAATCTCCGCTTCACGCGAAAGGCGTTGCGGTTCCATCATGCTCGAGAGCACATAACCCACCGTAAGGCCCTTTGGAAAGGTATTGCCAAGCCCCGATGTCACCACACGCGTACGCGGTGCAGGCTCAAATTCGCGCGCCATATACCTGAGGCGGAGGGGTTCAATAACATAGAGCAAGGTTAATTTCGGGTCACCCCCTGGCCGGACACCGCCGCCATACAGAATCCCTCTAATCACCCCCGTCCCCTCCTCTGAGGACAAATCGAGCTCACAGGCTACGCGACTATTCGGGTCCGTAATCAACATCACATCACTCGTGTGGAGTGTAACGTCAGCGATACGGCCGACAACACCCTCAGGCACCATGACGAGGTCCCCTTTTCGAATACCATGCGCCGACCCTTTTCCAAGCCGGAGCGTCTGCCAAATAGCAACCGTCCCACCCCGTGAAATGACAGGGGCCGCCTGCCAGCGGCACGATACAGGGGGGGTATACTCAAGAAGTGCGCGCTGGTGCTTAATTAAGGTTTCACGCGTTTCAGCCTCCGTGAACATCACTTGGAGACGAGCCAACTCGCGCTCCTGTTTTGCACAGCGAGCGGCATAATCGACGCGCGTAAGGGCTGCGCGGAAAGAGAGACCGATGGTTTGATCAAACCAGCGAGTGGCATTAGAGAAGGGGTAAATCGTCTCGCTCGCAAACGCGGTTACACCGTGACGTAGGAAGAGAAAGACTCCCAGCGAGATGACCAACAAAAAAATCCAAACTTTAGACTTCACCCGGGCACGCTCCACCGTTCATGAACGGTTTACGACCGGAGCTTTTTCCGCAGAAATATCAATCTTTTACCTACCAAGCTTTGACTTGGCGATAAAATTCAACTCGTTCAGCACTACGCCCGTTCCCTCCGCGACCGCACTCAAGGGGTCGTCAGCGAGAGTCACAGGCAATCCCGTCTGTGAAGCAATCAGCTTGTCAAGACCACGAAGCAAGGAACCGCCTCCTGCTAGAACCATTCCGCGATCAACGAGGTCGGCTGCTAATTCGGGCGGGCATTTTTCAAGCGTAATGCGCACCGCGTCCACAATAGCCGAAACGGGTTCCTGCAAGGCATCCCGGATCTCCTCTGAAGTCACAGTCAGGGTCTTGGGTAAACCAGCCACGAGATCGCGGCCTTTAACCTCTAACGTACGTTCCTCACCTAAAGGATAGGCTGAACCGATGGTGATTTTAATCTCCTCTGCGGTTCGCTCTCCGATCATCAGGTTGTAAACTCTTCGCATGTACTGGATGATACATTCATCCATGGCGTCTCCACCCACACGGACACTCCGCGCGTACACGATTCCGGCCAGCGAAATTAGTGCGACCTCACATGTGCCACCACCAATATCAACAATCATATTACCGGCTGGTTCAGAGACGGGCAAGCCGACACCGATGGCTGCTGCCATCGGTTCTTCAATGAGGAAAACCTCGCGCGCACCCGCATGCCGTGCTGATTCTTGCACAGCGCGCTTCTCAACTTCCGTGATATCACTCGGAACAGCCACGATCACGCGTGGCCCGAACAACTTCCGCACATGCACCTTTCGGATGAAGTGACGAATCATTGCTTCCGTAATATCGAAATCGGCAATCACGCCAGACTTCATCGGTCGAATCGCGACAATGTTCCCTGGTGTGCGTCCCAACATCCTTTTGGCCTCTTCGCCGACAGCCAGAATACGTCGGGTGCCCTCTTGGATAGCGACCACAGAGGGCTCTCGGATCACAATTCCGCGATCCTTTACATATACAAGAGTGTTAGCAG
The DNA here is from genome assembly GCA_903935195.1 of uncultured bacterium. Lineage (GTDB taxonomy): Bacteria > Verrucomicrobiota > Kiritimatiellia > RFP12 > UBA1067 > CAIZQW01. The sequence goes on along the minus strand of CAIZQW010000173.1, from coordinate 10,620 downwards.
TACCGAGATCCATCCCGATATCGCTTGAAAACAAGGACATGAACTTCTCAAACATTGTTCGTTTTTCCCGTTAAGATAACGCCTAAAACCACACTAAACTAGTGCAGAATGTTTAGTATTTTGTCCTATTTCAGTGAAAGGGTCAAGCTGAAACCACGCTTTTGGTCAAAAAGATTGAAATCATAAAGAACATCATCGGGAATCACCACTCGCCTTCCCGCTACGACTACCCGGAATTGGCGCTATTGAAAAAGGCTGATCAGATTGTGAACAGAATTGAAGAAGGAGACTAAAAATCCAATTTCAAATTTCAAGTTTCTTATCCCCATGAATCATGGTACTATCTACATGTGGTTTCCACAGAAAGACATGACAGACCTATGAATGACTTAAGCGAAAAAACACGTTCCATCAAGAAACGGAAACTGATTATCTGGGGAGTCAGGCAGGTATTATCCGCAGGGCTTGTCTTTTATGTGGTGACTAAATGGCCAAACATGACATGGCTCATACCGGTCTGGCTCCTCGTCGCCGCAGCCTCGCTCATCGCCCTGATTCTGATGTTTCGCAAGATTGAAGATAAAATGTCCGATTTCGATACCCTCATGCAAGAGATCGACAAGAACAATAAGATGTGACTGAGTGCCTAGCTGACTGAGTGACTACTCGAGCAACCCCTTCGGGATCCGCACACCCAAGGCTGGCTCTTCCGTCGGATAGGCCCAGGGATCACCCCAGTCGAATTCATCCCAGACGTTCTTGCGGCCATACAGCATGCGCTTATGGAACATCTTGCCGGTGTAGGGCATGTTGGCATCGACCCACGTCACCAACGACAACCACTCCGCTGACGTCAGCTTCACCTCTTTTTGATGCGCTTCGTTACGGATGGCTTTTGTCAAACGGCTGACAGGCGAACCGAACTCATACGGCTTCGTGATTAAACCATCTCCGCCAAAGGAATTGGGCAGAACAACCAACTTCTTGTCACGGACTGTCCGGAATGCTTTGCCCACCGAGAAATCAAGATCGGCCTTCAAGGTTCTCATTCCGCCTTTGACGCCAGGCGCGGGGTGTGCTACCGAACGACTTGCGGAACATCCGCGCAAAGTAGTTCCCGTGCGAAAACCCGACGCTTCGGCCAACCTCCTCAACCGAGAGTTCTGGATGTGTCCGCAACTTTTGGCGTGCCACGTCCAGCCGCCGTTTTAAAAGGTAATCGCCGGGTGTGCTTCCTGTGATTTCTTTGAAAAGCGCAGAAAAACGTGTTCCGCCAAGTCCACAAGCATCCGCCATCGCTTCCACGCTCTGCGGAAGGGTATCCTCTTGCTTTAATTTCTGAACATAGAACCTTACGGACCGAGACGACTCCAACAGTTCAGGGAGTAGCCTCGGCGGATTTGTGTGAAACAGGTGTAACAGTTGTACCAGCACATCACTGACCGCCACCGGGATAAGTGATCCCGTGAACTGGTCTGTCCGCCCCTGCGGAATCATCACAAGCCGTGTCAACGCAGCATACAAATCAGGTGGCGTTACGCGGATCGCATCCTCATTCTGCCGCAAGGAACGTGTCAGCGTCGCGAGGTCGCCTTTTGTGAGACAAATCCACTCTGGCCACTGCCAGACCTGATGAGGATGCCGTACGCCGACATCGAGGATGAGCCAGCCGATTTTCCCCTTCGTAAAAACAGGATCACCTATCGCATGCAGCTGCCAAGGCCGTGTGATCATGACAGCGCCAGGGCGCAACATATAAGTCTTGCCGTCGACCATAACCGGTGACTCGCCCTGCAGGGATACCGTCAGTTCGATGCCTTCATTGTAATGCGGCAAGAGCCCATGCCGCTGTTCCCCCGTCGCCTTCCAGAAACCCACTGAGCAAACGCCAGGGGCCTCATTTTTCTTCAGCCGGTCGCCTGGATAATGACCACGTGCCAAGGCATGCAAGACGATACTCCCTTCTTGAACCGCCTGAATCAGCGGCATACAGTCATCTGCACGCAGCGTCTTCTTTATGGCCTTAAAAAGAACATCTTTCGCGTTGTTCATTCCCATATTTTGACATAAAAGCAGGAACGGGGCAACGTCAAAACGGATAATTTTCATCACTGATAAAAAGTATCCTAGTCACGAGGGGCGTTGTGATGTATGCTAAAAAGAGTGAAACAAAAGGAGTTTATCATGTCGAGTTCATCACAAAGCAAGGCCAAGTTTAAAATTGCCGTCAACATGGAGTTTGTGCGTAGCGCGGACAAGAGTTTCGAGGCGGGCGTCAAGATCGCTGCAGACTTGGGCTATCGTTATATCGAGCCCATGGTACACACCGGCTGGGAACTGCTGAGCGAGGTGAATTATTTCCATTCTTACTCGATGGAGCAGGACAACCTGCTGATGAAGGAGATCTGCGACAAATACGGCGTGAAAGTCGCCAGCATCAGCGGACATAGTCCGCTCATGCGGCCTGAAGCCGCGGTACCGCGCCTGACGCGCGCCATCGAACTGGCAGATGCCTGCGGTGCGCGCTTTGTCAATACCGATGAGATGATCAAGCCTGAGTGGATGGATGACACCTTTGCCCACGAGGTGATGCGTTATACGCTGGAACGCGCCGCGCAGTGCGCCAAGCGCCATAAAGTCTATATCTGCATCGAGCCACACGGCACCTATACGTGCACAGCCGCCGGCTTGATGCGTATTGTGAAGCTTGTGAAATCGCCCTGGTTGAAGGTGAACTGGGATACCGGCAACGCCTATCTCGCGGGCGTGGAGGATCCGTACAAAGGGCTGATGAAGGTACGCAATTCCGTTTACCATGTCCACGCCAAAGATATCTCGATGCAACACAGCGCGTCTGAGCGCGGCAAAGTCACTGGCACACCTGTGGGGTGCGCCTGCGGGGACGGCGTGGTGGACTGGCAGCGGGTTTTTAGAATTCTCGCCCCACTTGACCGCGAAATCTTTTTCAGTGTCGAGTGCGGCACCATCGACCAGGCCGCACGCAGCCTCGCCTTTCTGCGCAAGGAGATGGGCTCTTCTTTGGTCGAGTAAATTTATGAGCGGAGGAACCCGTGAATAAAAGTATAGGAGAAAGAGATATGACGCTTCACGAACATCAATCCAGACGCAGTTTTCTAAAGGTTGTCGGCATGGGCGCGGCGGCAAGTTTGGCCCTGCCAGGCTTTACAGCTGAAACAAAGTGGAAGATGCGGCTTGCCACCTCCTCCATCCAGTTCAAAAACCTGACGCTGGAGGAGACCTGTCAGCAGATTAGCAAGCTCGGTTTTGAGGCGATTGATATCTGGGACGGCTTTACGGGCTGCCTTCATCTTGAACAGGCCGAGAAACTCGGCGGGGCAGGACTGAAAGCATTGTTGGCCAAGCATAATTTGAAGCTCTCAGCGTTTACCGTCTACAAGGACGGTTACGAACGTTACGCTGAACTGCTCGGCAGTGTTGGCGGAGGTGTCGCTGTGCGAGGCAGCGATTACAACGAATTCACGCAAGAGCGAATGAAGTCCTTTATCGAGAAGCTGAAGCCGCTAATCGAGCTGGCGGAGAAGCATAACAGTTATCTTGCCATCGAGAACCATGCCTCCGCGCTGTTGAATACGCCGGATTCGTTTAAGGCGTTTGTTGACCTGAATACCTCGCCCCGTGTCGGCATCGCCCTTGCGCCATACCATCTGCAAGCCATCAAAGCTTCGGTGCCGGATGTGATCCGCACGTGCGGCAAGCAACTCTTCTTCTTCTATGCTTGGCAGAATGCCAAAGGCTTTGGACAGTTCCCCGGGGAGGGCCCCGCTGATTTCAAGCCATGGCTCGCAGCGTTGGAGGAGATCCGCTATGAGCGGTATGTCAACCCGTTCATGCATGGACATCCAGAGACCGAGAAGATGATTGCAGGCTTGACGAAGGCAGGGGATTACTTAAAAAAACTGATGAACTAATACTGAGGACAGGAGAAAAAATATCATGAACAAGAATAACAAAGTTACTTCAGCGCCAGACGGACTGTCGCGGCGCAGTTTTCTTACACGCACGGCTGCGGTGAGCACGGTTTTCGCAGTGCCAAACATCTTCACCCGCCCGCTGTTTGGCGCCGAGGCGCCGAGCAATAAGATCAGCGTCGGGATGATCGGTTGCGGCAGTATCTCGGGCTACTATCACTTCAGTAACATTTCGAAAATGAGTGACGTACGGGTTGTGGCAACCTCGGACGCGTATCAGAGTCGCAGGGAAAAGATGGCGGAACGATATAACAAACTGTACGACGGCAAGGTCGCCAAAGCGCACAACGACTTCCGCGAAATCCTTGCACGTCCCGATGTTGACGCCGTGGTCATTGCGGCGCATGATCATTGGCATGTGCCCATGTCCATCGCAGCAGCCATGGCCGGGAAGGATGTGTATTGCCAGAAACCGCTGGCAGTGGATTTCAATCTCGTCGGACCTCTTCGCAAGGCAATTAATGACAAGCAGCGAATTTTCCAGTTCGGGACCCAGTACCGGTCATGCGGGGCAAAAGGCAGATACCGCCAGATGGTCCAGTTGGTCCGTAACGGGTACATCGGCAAACTTCAGCGGATCGATCTCTGGTGTCGTGACGTGTCGTATAATGTTGATAAATACAATGTGAAACCCTACGGTTCGACCACTGAGATTCCCGTGCCCGAAGGGTTGGATTTTGACGCGTGGATGGGGCCCTCGGAGATGGTGCCCTACACGTCGGATCGTGCGACCCAGTGGGGCGGCTTTCATTGCCCGGAGACCTCGCTTGGCTTCCTGGCCGGCTGTGGTATTCACGAGCTTGGGCTCGCGCAGTGGGGGAACAAGGCAGACCATACCAGTCCGGTCCGTTATGAGGGAACAGGCTTTGTCCCCACAGAGGGTATCTTCCGCACATTGGCGCAATGGGATGTGAAGTGCGACTATGCTAACGGGGTGAAGATGCGCGTGATGGATTGTCGGACGGCCAAGGCTTCAATAGCCTCTTCGCTTCCCTTGCCGTGGTCGGATGGCGACGGTATCATATTCCATGGCAGCGAGGGCTGGATCAGCGATGCCCTGGGTTTCTGCGCCAGCAATCAAAAGCTCTGGAAGCAGGAGTTCAAAGACAGCGATGAGCAATTGGAGATTTCGCCGGAGCACAACCGCAACTTCATCGATTGCGTCAAGTCTCGTAAGCAGACAATCTGTCCCGTGGAAATGGGTATCCGCTGCGATACGATCTGTCATCTCGCCAATGTCGCGGCCAGGACGGGACGGGTGATCAATTGGAACCCCGAGAAGGAAGAAATTGTCGGGGACGCGGATGCGGCGAAGATGCTCACGCGCCCGCATCGTAGCAAATGGAAGGTTTGGTAAGCCCTACCCCACCAGGTGATGCCGATATATAAGCAGTTGTCGTTTTTCATCCAACTGATTAACGATGACTGCTCACTTTTTCTTAAGGATCAAGCCTTATTTAGCTTTGGCTTGTAAGCGGCGCAACTGTCCCGAAACCGAGAGCTTTTGCATCGGGCTCATCTTGTCCACGAGCAGGATGCCATTGAGATGATCCACCTCATGCTGGATCGCACGGGCCAGTAAGCCTTTGGCGGTCACAGTCTGACGGCGGCCTTCACCATCCAGATAAGTGACCGTGACCTGGTTTGCGCGCGTGATCGGCGCACCGATATCAGGGAAGCTCAGGCACCCCTCGTCATTCCGTTGCTTTCCTTCACTCGCCAATATCTCGGGATTAATCATGACAAGCGGCATGCCGACGGAAGCATTATCAACGCGACACTCTTCCTTCTCGACCTCCAGGGGCACATCGATCACACAGAGCGCTTCTGTGCGGCCAACTTGTTCAGTGGCAAGGCCGAGTCCCCGCGCGGCATACATCGTCTCCAGCATATCCGTTGCAAGCTTGCGCACGTCAGCAGTCACCTCTGCGACAGTAACCGCCTTTTGCCGCAACACCTCAACACCAAATGTCACAATCGGATAGATCATAATGTCTCCTTCACCTCAAACAACCCCTCTTTCAGGCGTCGCTTGAGCCCCATGCCCTCCGGGATCCGTCCCGCTTCAAGATAAATATCTGCAAGACCATAAGCATACTCTCTGTTTTTCCACTTGGTCAACAGACAAGCCCGTTCCGCCAGCTTAATCGCCTGCGTAAAATCACGTTTGGGGCGACCATTCAGCGCGAGTCCTTTGGCAAAGAGAAACAGGACATGCGCATCCGTTGGTTTTTTAGTGAGTAGATACTGATACTGGTGATCCGCCACCTCGTAATGGCCAGCCGTGAGCGCCGCCTGCGCCAGATCGAAGCGATACTGTTCCTGCTCGGGCGCATAGCCTGCCGCACGCGCAAACGCAAGGTAGGCGTTTTCTGCTTCACCCAGCGCACGCAGACAGTAACCAGCTCCATGATGATATCGAGCTTTCGAAGGCGAGAAGGAGATCAAGCTTTCATAGCACAGCAGAGAGCCTTTGTAGTTCCCGATGGCAATACGACGGCGGGCCTCCATATCCAAGTGGTCCATGGTTTGAAAGACGAGCAGATCTTGTTTACAGACACTCATCGCAGCACGTATGGCCGCGAGGGAGGCGTCTCGCTTGCCTTGCAGACCTTCGGCAAGAGAATGGATTGCCAGGCCGCGCGCATCTCGTGCCTGATTGATGAGCTTCCAGATGTCCACATATAAGTCTACATCCATCTGCCCACTTAACACCCAGGTCGCTTTCGAGTCACGCCCCTTCTTGCAGGCCGTTGAGACCATGTTTTCTCCCCGGATGATACGAAGGGGCACTTTCCACGAGTAATCAGGAGTTTGTCCTGCCCGTTCCTGAACCCACGTCTTGAGCCCTTTTGTATCGTAAACCATACAGGCGAGGGCTGCAGGCAAGGTGATATTCCCTGCCCGGACCCATTCGCGGAAGGTATCTTTACGTTCAACAAAGGAGGTCAGCACATCAAGAGGAACCTTCAGTTCGCTTCCGCCACCCAACAAGACCCAGTCCGCTGCACCCGTGTTCCACAGTTGCACGCCAGGAAAGACAGAAAGGAATGTGCGGGCTATTTCGGCAAAGTTTGCCTCGGAGAGGCCGCGACCATCAATACGAATCGCCACAACCCCCTCTTCCGTCAACGCACTACGATACCTTTGAAGCGCACGGGCTGAGAACCACTGGCCACTGCCCATGACCCAACAGGGAGGAGGGGCCACAAAGACGATGTCACATGTTCCGCGCAAGCTTCCCACATCGCTTGACTTAAAACGGGACTGCTCCTCTGGCGTGAAAAGCGGATTCCCCTTCACAAGCGCGGTGCTCGCGCGGGCCTCTGGGGCCACCAGAAGCTCAAGGCCGCCCAGTCGAACAAACGTGGCGAGATAAACCCCGGCCTCTTCTCCGGCGAGCAACACCTTCTTTGCCTCCGGATGAAGCATCAAAGGGGCCAACGCCGTCATGGTCCGGGAGGCTACAAAACGGTGTTCAAAAATAAGCGGCCGACCATCCAAGGCTCCCACCCAGCCATAATCCGGATCTTGATACTGAGCGACCGTATGTTGCCGCGTATAGTCCACCCTCAAGGGCACCCCTTGCGCAAAGCCACTATCCCGACAAGCAAGTCGTCCAAAAAAACCATTCGTGGAGAGCGGATTATCCCACGTACGCGGCAACACCAAGATCGCAAGGGTTGCAACCAGAACAAGCGGTAGCGTTGCAGAGAAGATCCAGGCAAAGGAGAAGCTCTTACTCTTTCGCATGACATTCACGCCCGACAAGATTGCGAACGCAACAACGCAGAGGCGCAAAAGGGCTTCTGGCGACTGTCCTGTCACGTCAAATAACATCCCTGTCGAAATAGCACCGATTAGGCAGAGGAGCACCTGCGTACTCGCATTAACTGCCGAAGTCCGCAACGATCTGCCTCGCCCTAAAAACATAACGAGCACGAGAACCAGTGGGAGGGTTATCGTGAGCAAACCAGTTTTAACCAGTTGCAGGAGATAGATGCCGAGGGAGCGATTCGCACTCAGAAGAAAGTGCGTCCACCCATTCTTGAGCCAGCGCTCGAGCACTAAGAGGAGAACGAGATAGAGCGCCATGAGCAGACAGAGCAGGACGAGCAGGAAAGCATTCCAGCCCATCTTCCGCCGCGCCAACCAAGAGAGCCCGCTCCCAAGAAGTAGCCCCACCCCTAGAGCAACCCATACTGTTACAGAGGTGTAGACCGTCTGTCCCGCCAATGTCAGCAGCATCCGAGTGCCTAAGGACAGCACAACGCCGCCTAAGACCGCCGCGACGATCCCTTGGGCTACCCCGATCTGTTTTTCGTATTTCATCATGTCTTAAACATCACAGGAATAATGGAATAGAGGAATGTTGGAATGATGGGGAAAGACAAATCGCGACTATGGGAGGGGCACGCGTCTGCGTGCCTTAGACGAGCAGACGCTCGTCCCTCCCGAGAGAGCCATATTCCAATATTCCAGTATTCCAACATTCCCTTATTCCTTAATACTCCCCGTTAATTCCTTCTCTGCGGGCGGTTGCATTCCCTACTACTGCTTAGCGATGCGGATCCAAACCTGATGTCCATTCAGGTCACAAGGCTCGACCTCTACCGTTTCTGCAAAGGATAATGCTTCGCACAATGTCTCGGTCTTGATGTAGTCCGCATACTTTGTAACAGCGGCAACAAGGTCTGCATCTCCTGCAACCGTCAGCGCAATACGTTGGATTACCTCAAAATCAGCCTCTTTGCGCATGTTTTGGATGCGACTGACAAACTCGCGCGCCAGTCCCTCCTGCATCAACGCAGGGGTCAACGCGGTCTCAATACCGACCAGCACATCGCCTTCGGCAGCAACGACCATCCCCGCCTTGGGCGTCCGCTGAACCACCACATCTTCAGAGGTTAAGGTAAAGCCACCTCCTGCCTCTGCTTCAAGGATCACATCCTTACCTGCTACAAGCAGAGCAGACTGGGCGGACGAAAGCTTGGCAATCGCTGCAGCGACGGTCTTCATCTGAGCACCAAAGCGCGGGCCTAACTTTTTAAAGTCAGCCTTCACCGAGACATCTGCCATGACGGTTTCATCGCTGCCATAGACAACAGTTTTAATGTTCAGTTCATCCGTAATCAAATCTTCAAAACCTGTGAGCAACTTGCGCACGTCAGGATTGTTGGAGACAATATGGATCACCGAGAGTGGCTGGCGAACCTTCAAATCATTCTCTGTCCGGAGTTGGCGTCCCATCTTGACCACGGTCTGCACGAGTGCCATACAGCGTTCCAATTTCTGGTCACGCGCAGCCACATTGGCCGTCGGGAAGTCACACAAATGGACGGATTCTGGCATGGAGGCGCCCTTGAGGTTACGATAGATTGCCTCACTGATAAAGGGCGTGAAGGGCGCAGCGACCTTGCTGAGTTGCACCATCACATAGCGCAGGGTACGATAGGCATGCATCTTGTCGTCATCATTCTGCGACTTCCAAAAACGGCGGCGCGAACGACGGATGTACCAGTTGGTCAAATCTTCGACGAAATTCACGAAGGGACGCACAGAGCGTTGCAAATCGTAGTCGTCCATAGCTTCGGTAACCTCGCTGACAAGCGTCTCAAGGGAAGAGACGATCCAACGATCCAACACATTCGTACTCGTGGGCGTCGCCACTTCCGTCTCATTGAAACCATCCACGTTCGCGTAGGTTACAAAGAAGCTATAGGCGTTCCACCATGGAATCAGCAAGTCGCGCAGAATTTGTTTCACGCCAGCTTCTGAGAAGCGCAGATTCTCTGCACGCACCACAGGCGAATAAATCATATAGAGACGCAATGCATCTGCACCGTAGTCATTCAGCAGGTGGTTCGGGTCTGGATAGTTCTTCAGCCGCTTGGACATCTTCTTGCCGTCCTCGGCCAAGACCAGTCCGTTCACAACGACATTTTTAAAGGGCGACTTGTCAAAGAGGCAGGTCCCAAGCACCATCAACGTATAGAACCAACCGCGCGTCTGGTCAAGTCCCTCAGCAATAAAGTCCGCCGGGAAGAAATTGCTGACCTCCGACCTCTGTCCTCCGACCTCTGTCCTGAAGGGATAGTGCTGCTGGGCATACGGCATGGAGCCGGACTCGAACCAGCAATCAAGCACTTCGGGCGTGCGGCGATAGGTTTTGCCATCCTTGTGAATGACAATCTTATCCACGAAATGTTTATGCAGGTCCGTAACCTTTTCGCCACTCAGCGTCTCGAGTTCGGCGACGGAGCCGACACAGATTGTATCCTCTGAATCCTTTTCGTTCACCCAGACTGGGATGCATGACCCCCAGAAGCGGTTACGGCTGATATTCCAGTCGCGCGCCTCCTTCAGCCAATTACCAAAACGCTTGTCGCCCACGTATGCCGGCATCCAGTGGACACTGTCGTTGTTTGCAGAGAGCCGATCATGCAGATCCTCGACACGCACATACCAGGCCTCGATTGCGCGGTAGATCAACGGCGTATCCGTCCGGTCACAGAAGGGATAACTATGAACAATCGTTGTCTGATGAACCAACTTGCCTTCCTGCTTCAGACGGCGAATCAGATCCTTGTCGCAATCCTTGCAGAAACGT
>CAIZQW010000172.1 GCA_903935195.1 uncultured bacterium | reverse complement strand
GTCACTGCCCCGCGAGCTTGAGCTTCCGAAAGACGGAGCCTTGAGGATAAGGCCGCTGAAGGAGCTGGAAGAGCTGCGCTACGGCAAGAAACAGGAGAAGGGCATCACGGTGAAGAGCGATGCTGCTTATACGCTCAAGGAGGTCAACGGTGATGCGCTTGAACTCGAAGTGACCGTCAAGGCGCCGGTTGCAACGGAGTTCGGACTCGATGTTCTCTGTGACAAGGAGTGCAAGAACGGCTTGAGGATTGCTATTGTTGGCGACAGCAAGCTGCTGAAAGTCGGGAAGGTGGAAGCACCCTTCGAACTCAAGAAAGATGAAGAGCTGGTGTTGCGGGTCTTCATCGACAAGAACTTTGTCGAAGTCTTTGCAAATGATCGCCAGGCCGCAGTCTCCGCCGCAGGCGCGTATGTCCAGGCGAATACGGGCGTCACGCTTTTCAGCAAAGGCGGGGATACTGTGGTGACCCGGGTCCGGAGCTGGAAGATGAAGTCGATCTATCCTAAGGGAAAGCCGGAGGCGAAGAACCAGGCGATGGCTGGTGCGGCTGTGGCAGAAGTTGCCAAGGCTGGTAACTCCCAGAAGAAATTCAAAGGACCTGTGAAGGTCTTCATCCTGGCCGGTCAGTCGAACATGGAAGGACACGGCGGGGTCATGACCCTTGACAGCCTGGGTGAACATCCGACGCATGGATATCTGCTGAAGAAGGTCAAGAACAGCGACGGCTCCTTTGTTGTGCGGGATGATGTGTTTGTCTCCTACCAGAAAGGTGCAGAAAAAATCAAACGGCCTCTCTCGGTGGGCATGGGTGCCTGGGGTAAGGAGTGGTTCGGGCCGGAGCTGATGTTCGGCATGGAGATGGGCGATTTTTATAAAGGAAGTTTCTTCTCCCCAAAAGAAAACCCGGTGCTTCTGATCAAGACATGCTGGGGCGGGCACAGCCTGTACGGTTGTTTCCGTCCGCCGAGCGCCGGCAAGGCGGCCTACGAGATTGGCGACTGGCCAAAGCCCGAGGACGTCGGCGCGTCTTATCACAAGATGGTGAAAGAGGTGCGTGAGTGCCTGGCCAATATGGATACCGATTTTCCGCAGTTGAAGGGGCTGAAGACGGAGATCTGCGGCTTCGTCTGGTTCCAGGGCTGGAACGATTTGTGCGCGCCTGACAATGTCAGACAGCAGGTGTACGATGAATATTGCCCGAATTTTGTCCACATGGTCCAGGACCTGCGCGCAGAGTTCAAGGTTCCGAATATGCCAGCCGTTGCGGGTGAACTCGGAGTCGGCGGTGAAAAAGCCACCGACAAAAATCTGCTCGATTTCAGAGCCGCCCAAGCGAAAATCGCGATGGCCCCGGAATTGAAAGGCAGAGTGGGCTATGTGCGTACGGCGCCCTTCTGGTATCCCGAGCTGGATGAGTTGCCTGCGAAAATGGAGGCGGAAGGACAGCGGGTGAGGACGGCGGTTGCGGCTAAACTCAATGAACAGATGAAAGGCAAGCCGGAGAGCGCGGACCCCCAGAAGATGGAACAGCTCATCAAGGAAGCTGGCGATAAAGCCCTGGAAGAGGATGCGGCATACCAGCAGGCCAAGAAGGAATGTGACAAGCACGTTTGCAACTGGGGGTGCCATTACCAGGGCAGCGCCCGGGTCTACTGCATGGTTGGTTACAGCCTGGCCGAGGCGATCAAACCGTTGTTGTAGGAACAAGAGCAATGAAAGGCATAGAATAATGAGTGCGAAATTTGCAAGTGTCGTTGTCGGCGCTGCGGCGGTCATGTGCAGTATGGCTGTAGCCGGGGCGGCGGGGGGGAAGGATGCGTACTACACGGAGGAGCATGTCTATTGGTCGAGACCCAATCCTGGAGGGGAGATGAGTCTGGGTGACATCGGCGTCACAGGCTTGAAGGTGTATATTGACAAGGGTGTGGTCGTCAAGGTCATGGAGACGCTCCCCGGCACGCCGGCAGAGGGTCAATTCAAGGCGGGACAAATCATCGTCGGCATCAATGGCACGGCATTGAAAGGCAAGGACCCGGTCGTCGCGCTGGGAAGCGCCCTCACACAGGCAGAGGCCACGGACGGGAAGATGATCTTCGATGTGCAAGACGCCGCAGATGCGCCGGCAAAGAAGGTAACCGTCACGATACCGGTGCTGGGGGCCTACGGCAAGACCTGGCCCCTCACGTGCGATAAATCCGCAAAGATCATCAAGCAGGCGGCGGAATATTATTCGACCAACAAGGCGTTCAAAAAGAACCATCTGGATGGCAGAGGTATTGGCGGCGCGCTGACCTGCCTCTTCCTGCTCTCAACCGGTGATGACAAGTATATCCCGTGTGTGAAAGAATATTTCGAGCCGTTCATAAAGAATCCAAAAGGCATTGGAGACCACACCTGGCACAACGGCTACAACGGCATCGCCTGTGCCGAATACTATCTGCGAACCGGCGACACGGATGTCCTGCCTGTCCTGCAACACTATTGCCAGGACGCTAAAGAAAGGCAGATGTTCGGCTGCGGCTGGACCCACTGGGGGCGCGGAATCTGGCCGGGATATGTCGCCGGCGGGCTGATGAATCCGGCAGGCAGCCAGGTGCTGACCACGCTCCTGTTGTCAAAAGAGTGCGGCGTGGACGTTGATGAGAAGACCTTGCTCGGGGCGTTGCGTTTCTGGTACCGCTTTACCGGGCATGGGACGGTGCCGTATGGCGATCATCGTCCTGAAGGCGGGCTTCAGTCAAACGGCAAGGACGGCATGGGCGCCGCCGCCATGCTGATTGCCTCCGGTGCGCAAGGCGACACCAGCATTTACAGCAAGGCAAGAGACTGTTACAGCTTGTCGATGATTGACAGCTATCCCGGGTTGGTGTTGGGACATGCCGACAACGGCCGCGGTGACTCCATCTGGCGCGGACTGACTTCATCCTATCTCATCGATAAAAAAGCCCCTGAGTATCGCGCAGTCATGAATCGGTTGGAGTGGTGGTATGACTTGAGCCGCCGTCCTTCCGGTGCCCTGGGAAATGCGGCCTGTCAGGGTTATGATGATGAAGGTACGGGCGCTGCCTTGGCTTTGACCTATACGGCGCCCTTGAAGACACTGCGCATCACGGGTGCGCCGCGTTCGAAGGTGGCAAAGGATTTCAAATTGCCGGAGCATCTTTGGGGCCGAGCCGCAGACCTGGCGTTTCTTTCCATCGATGACAATCCGAATTACATCAAACTTGGCAAGCCGGAGCCGACGCATGTTCCCTTCTGGAAGTATGGGAGTGCCTATACCCGGCCGGAAGTTGATCTGAAGAGCGAGCCCCGCGCGGAGATGCTGAAAAATGTCTATCACAGGAATTACATGATTCGCGTGCAGGCCGCCAAGGCCCTGCGTGTGGTCGGCGCCCTGGACGAACTGGAAAAACTCCTGCAGGATCCTGATCCGCGTGTCCGGCGGGCCGGGCTTGATGGCATCATCGATTATAATTACTGGGGCGGCATGGGTGGCTCGCCGCTCAAGACGGAAGCGCTGACTCCGGCCATGCTCTCTGCCATCAAGAAGATGGTGGCCGATCCGCAAGAGGCCCTGTGGGTGGTGGACGGCGCCCTGATGGCGCTCAGCCTTGCGCCTCCTCAAGAGATAAACAGCTGTTTGCCGCTGATCATGCCCTGGACAACTCACGAGGATTGGTGGCTGCGCGAATCTTCGTTTGTGGCGCTGATGGGGCTGGAGAAGGAGGATCAGCTGTTTCAGCCGGTGTTGCCAACCCTGATCACGATGATGGTTAAAGAATATCACACCATGCCGCGCGATAAGTTCAAGCACGTGCTGCAGGAGGCCATGAGCAGGAAGAAGGTGACCAGTCCGCAGGGCGCTCAAATTCTGGCAGGCTTTATGTGTGCTGTGCAGGAGAGCGAGATCAAACCTGGAGATTACGCTCCCGAAGGAGGGCATAACGTGGTCGAAGCGGCAAGAGTCTGTTTGCAGAAGGCTCCTGAAAAGGCGCTCCAGGTTGCCAAAACAATCAAGGCACGCCTTCCTCAGCTGGCTAAACTCGATATTATAAATCTTATCGGTGCGCCCAGTTTCGACCGCCAGGGGCGTTCTTCTGGCTTCTATACAGCATTGAAGAAGTTGCCGCAGGAGCAGAGGCAGGAGCTGACGGACATGCTCTGCGGCGTATACCGGGATGAATTAATCAAGCGCATAAAGTATGGCAGTGAATCTGACAGCGAACATAACATGACCGTGGTAGACACAGTTCTTGATCTGGCCAAACTCAAGAATCCGAACGTCGACTGGCAGGTGTTGGGCAAGCCCGCGCCAGCAGGGCGCACCTGGCGCTACTGCTCTGTTGACCCGCAGCCGGCAGATGTTCTGGATCGGCGCGAGAGGGAGCGCTTTCGTGATATCACCCTGCCGGCCGGTTTGGAAAAGTGGACTGCGCCTGGTTTTGACGACAGCAAATGGAAAGCCGGGAAAGCACCGATAGGCACAGGCTTGTTCAAACAGGGCGACATTTGCTTCACAAATAATTCCGACTGGGGGAGCGGGGAGTTTCTGCTGGCGCGGACAACTTTCGAGCTTGAGGAGGTTGATTGTGACATCTGTCGTGCGTGCGTGTTGGCCGTCCAGGGGTTCCGAGTCTATTTGAACGGCAAAGAAATTACTTCTTATTTATGGACGGAAGACAAGCCTCATTATAAGAGGCAGATGATAAACGCTGATCAGCTTAAGAAAGGCACCAATGTCCTGGCCGTATACTGTAACGCTGGATATGACAAGGATCAGCTTTTGGGACAGATCGACGTCTTCCTGGAGGGCTTGAAGAAGAATGACCTCGAAACGGCAGTTTGTCTTGCCGGGATGGGAAATGTCCCTACGGCGGTTCAAGCGAATGAGTATGCGTGGCGCCAGGGGGCTAATTCGGTTGCGTTGTTGAACAGGGGGAAGGTCGTATGGCAGTTGAATTACGACAAGGCTGAGGGTAAGCCGTATTTCCACCCCCTGAGTACGGTTGACGGTTCGGTGTTGTCGTGGCTGAGGCCTGGAGATCATCCCTGGCACAGGGCTTTGTGGTTCTCCTGGAAGCATATTGACGGCTTGAATTACTGGGAGGAGGACGGCAAGACGGGCTTGTCTGCGGGGCGCACGGATTTGACCGGGGTTAAGGTCAGCGCCGCGGCGGATTTTTCAGCCAGGATCGAGATGACGTTGAGTTATCATCCGCCGGAAAAAGAGGAAGTGCTGTCGGAGAAGAGAGTTGTTGAGGTGAGTGCGCCGCAGCCTGATGGCTGTTACCGGATTGACTGGGCATCACGTTTTGCACCTGCGGCGAGCAATACGGTGTTGGGGAGAACTCCAATTCCAGGGGAGACGAACGGTGTGGAATACGGAGGGTACGCCGGATTGTCGCTGCGCATGGCGAAAGAGACCCGGGGGTGGACGTTTGTTGACAGCGAAGGGCGAGAGGGTTCGGCCATACATGGCAAAAAATCCGAGTGGGTAAACGGCAGCGGCAAATTCGCTGAAGGTCTGGGAGGCGTGGCCATTTTCAGCCATCCTGCGAATGTGAGGCAGCCAGCGTCATGGTATATTTTCAAAGACATGCCGTACTTCAGTCCTGCCGTTCTGTTTGATGAACCGCTTGTGCTGGAAAAGGGCAAGGTGCTGGAGTTGAAATACCGGATTCTTGTTCACGGTGGGGCGGTCGACAGGGCTTTTCTGGGGAATGAGTGGAAGCGCTATGCAGAGGTGAGGTAGCCGCGCCAGGGTGATCAGTAATCAGTTATCAATCAGTTATCATTAATACAGAGAAGTTGAATCATGAAAATCGTTGTTTCTTTACTGCTGACTTGCGTTGTGATTTGTTCAGGCTGCATCAGCTTATTCCATCAAGGTGGAAACGAGCTTCATGTCGCTGTCAACGGCAGTGACCTGAACGCTGGCTCAAAAGCAGCCCCGTTCAGGACGATCCAGGCTGCTGCTGAAAAAGCGATGCCGGGTGATACAGTCACGGTCCATGCAGGGTTGTATCGTGAACATATCAATCCGCCGCGTGGTGGAATATCCGACAGCAAGCGGATAACTTTCCAGGCTGCGCCGGGTGAAGAGGTCACAATAACAGGTTCCGAGCCGGCGAAGGGTTGGGTCAAAGAATCAGGCGACACCTGGAAGCTGACTCTGCCGAATTCGTATTTCGGTAAGTTCAATCCCTTCGCGAGCACAGTCCTTGGCGACTGGTTCGATCCGCGCGGACGCGTGCATCATCTTGGAATGGTCTATCTCAACGGCGAATGGATGGCCGAGGCGGTCAGTGGCGAGGAGGTTCTGAAGCCCATGACCGCGACGCCGCTATGGTTCGCCAGCGTTGACCCAGCCAGTACCGTCATCAGGGCGCAGTTTCCCGGTATTGACCCCAATATGGCTGATGTGGAAATTGCCAAACGCCACACCGTGTTTACGCCCGAAAAAACCAATATCGATTACATCACGGTCAGGGGCTTCAAACTCAAGAATGCCGCATCCAACTGGGCTGCCCCGACATCAGGACAACACGGGCTGGTGACAGCTTACTGGTGCAAGGGCTGGGTCATAGAGGATAATGAAATCAGCTACTCCCGCTGCTGCGGCATCGCGCTGGGCAAATATTCCGATGAGTGGGACAACAAACGCGGCAGTCAGAAAGGGTACCGGGAGACCATCGCTGATGCTTTAAAGACGGGTGGCTGGCACAAGGATAAGATCGGCGGGCATCGTGTGAGACGCAATCACATCCATCATTGCGGGCAGACCGGGATTGTCGGAAGCCTTGGCTGTGCATTCAGCCGTGTGGAAAACAATGAGATACACGATATCAATAAGCAGGACATCTGGGACGGAGCGGAGATGGCCGGCATCAAGTTCCATGGTGCGATTGATACCGTCATCAGCGGCAATCATATTTACAGATGCGGGTCTTCCGGCGGCCTGTGGCTTGACTGGATGACGCAGGGAACTCAGGTCACAGGAAACCTTATCCACGACAACGAAAATTGTGATATCTTTACCGAGGTCAATCATGGCCCGTATGTGATCGCCAATAACATACTCCTTTCACCTGTTTCCTATCACTCGTGCTCACCGGGCGGTGCTTATGCTCACAATCTCATTACGGTGGGAGTTAATGGGTCACATGATGGCCGCGAGACTCCTTATCATAAAGCGCATAGCACCGAAGTCGTGGGGCAGCGAGACTGTCAGCTGGGTGATGTCCGGTGGTACAACAACCTCCTGGCGGGGAAGTGTAGTCTTACCTCATATGATAAGGCCGTGCTTCCGGTAGCCGCGGCGGGAAATGTCTTTACCAAGGGTGCGCAGCCGTCCAAGTTCGATAAAGCGGCTTTACTCAAGCCCGACTTCGATCCGGGCATCAAGCTGACTCAGCAGGCTGATGGCTGGTATCTTGAGATGAACGTGGACAAAGCCTGGGCAACGGAGCAGAAACGTCAGGTTGTCGGAAAAGAGATGCTCGGCAAGGCTGTCATCCCTGACCTTCCGTTCGAGAATGCCGATGGTTCGCCTCTGAAGATAGATACGGATTACTTCGGAAAGAAAAGAGAGACGACGAATCCGTTCCCCGGTCCGTTCGAGGTCAAGGAAAGCGGAGAGCAGAAGATAAAAGTCTGGCCGCTTGCGTCACCGTGCGGCCCTGCCGGGGCGCCGAACTTCTGGGATGAGATTCCGCTTTCACCCAGCACCAGGCTGCCATCCGTCGTTCTGGACGATTACTGGAACAGCGAATTCCAGAGGGTCAATCGCGAGGTGGCTGCCGCACAAAACACCCAGCTCATTTTCTTGGGGGATTCCATCACGTGGTCTTGGTCGCTGGGTCCTGAAACCGGCAAGGAGATCTGGAAAAAACAATTCGCTGCGTATAAGCCCATCAACATGGGAAACTCTGGCGATATCACTCCGGTCATGCTTCACCGTGTCACGCGCGGCAATCTGGATTTCGCCGATGGCCAGCATCCAAAAGTCGCGGTGCTCTTATGCGGCATCAATAATCTTGGAGTATCTCAAAGTGCCGGCGGCAGGGAACAATGGTATTTGGGGACAAATTGTCCTCCCACCGACATCGCCAATGGCATCAGGGCGATTGCCCAGGTCTTCCGCCGCCGCCTGCCGGGG
>CAIZQW010000171.1 GCA_903935195.1 uncultured bacterium | reverse complement strand
GGTTCCCAGTCGATGCAACGCCTCAGGATACAGCGACGACCGGTAATGAATTCCGCCTCACTGACGGGCAATGGAAATTTAATCTGGATACCAAGAATACAGGCATGAGCACAGGTATTTGGCTTTTCGTTGCAACATTGTCTGATGGCACTCAGCACATAGTCTGGCTTCAGCTGAAGTAACGTATCCGTCAGCCGTAGTGGCTCTATACCCTGCGACCTGATGGTGGTTAAATTGGGGGTGTGAGAGGTTGGCACCCTAACCCGGTAAAGGAAAACAGCAGTCCTTGGTCAGGCGCTGATTTTGATTGGCTATGTGATCGGGATTACTTTTGCCTGGGGATGAGTCTTGGCCCATTGCGAAGGAATCCACGAAGCCAGATCCTTTTGTTGCAGGTCGGGCAAATGGCGCAAGACATCGGTCAAATATTCAGCGGGATTGATCGCGTAGCGATGGCAGCAGGCCAAGATGGTGTAAATCACCGCGCTATCCTGGCCCGCCTCGGGATGGCCGATGAAGAGCCAGTTCTTTTTCCCGATGGCGGTGGGGCGGATGGCATTTTCGATGGCGTTGTTGTCAATCTCGACCAAACCGTCCTCGGCATACCGGTTGAGTTCCGTCCACAGCCCCTGGGTGTAATGGATCGCCTTGCCCAGCAGGCTTTGGGGCAGTACCCGGGTGCCGACCCGTTCCAGGGCTTTGCCAATTCTGGCCAAAATCATTCTGGCCTCCGCCGCTCGCGCCGCCTGGCGCTGGTTTGGCCCGGCTTCTTTGACGCGCCGCTCCAGGTCATACAAGAGTCCAATCTGCCGCAAAAACCAAGCCGCCCGCCGGTCCTCATCCCGGGCCTGGAAAAATTGGCGCCGGGCGTGCGCCCAGCAACCATACAAGAGCAACGCCGCCAGTTCCGGGGTTCGGGCGCGGGCGTGGACGATCTTTTGGTAGACGGCATACCCGTCGGTTTGCAACCGCCCCCCAAACCCCTTCAAGAACTCCTGCGGCCCCGCATGGCCGCGGCTGGTTTTCCATTCGAAAAGCACGTCGCCCCCAGGGCGGCTATAAACCCACAAATAACCTTTTTGGCTTTTGCCGGGACAATCCCGATCCAAATAGGAGACCGGAGTTTCGTCGGCCTGCAAGTAGTTCCCCTTCAGGAGGTTGGATTTGATCATCTGGTAAATCCCGGTCAGCCAGAAAACGATTTTCTGCGTCCAATCCACCATCGATTGCCGGGTGATCTCAACCCGGTGCCGATGGTGGAATATCTTTTGCAGGCG
Organism: uncultured bacterium; assembly: GCA_903935195.1. Classification (GTDB taxonomy): domain Bacteria; phylum Verrucomicrobiota; class Kiritimatiellia; order RFP12; family UBA1067; genus CAIZQW01. Next base: position 1,903 of record CAIZQW010000171.1, on the reverse strand, counting down.
GTAGTATGGCAGATGATCTTCAAACCGGCTGATCAGCAGGTAAACCAGCAAACCCACCCCCGGCAGCCCGCGTTCCACCAGCCGGTTGGGCAGCGGGGCGATCAACACCTCCCGCACCTCGAGCGCGGCCGGGTCCAAACCGGTTGCCACGGCGATGACCGGCACTCCCGTTTGGGAATCCAGCATCTGGGAAACCGGGGGCTGGGCTATGGGAGCCTGGGCCAGGGGCTGGCTGGGGACTGGTTTGCGAACATATTTGCCGCGAATGATGTGCCGGACGAAAAAACGGCCGGGTTGGAAATCCAGTTCGATGGTGACCACTTCCTCAAGGAGGCGGAATTGATCCGGATGGGCTTGGACCTCCTCGGGCACCAGGCGGACTTCCTCGATGGGAAGATGGTCGGGAATCCCCGAACGGGCCGGTTTGCGGCGGGCGGCACGAGCCGGCGCTTTGGAGGTCTCCGGCTGCCCGGTTTGGGGCGCGGCGGCCGCGCCGTTCGTCGGGCCGAGTCCGGCCAGCAGCAGTTCCAACTGTTTGGGATCGATGGCCTCGTTTTTAGGGCTGCCATAAACGCGGCGGACCAGGGCATCGACCTTTTGGCGGAGCAGTTGGTTTTCGGCTTGCAGATCCTGGTTGCGGCCTTGCGCGGCTTGCAGCGCGGCTTCCAGGGCCGCCACGCGCTCCACCAGCGAGGTGACCAGGCTCCGAATCTCTGGCTGGAGGTCGCCAGGGAGGGCCGGAACTAGAATGTCACTCACTGTCATCTATGGACACATTATTTAATTAGTCACTCAGGGTCAATATCCAAATGCATTATTCTTCAATTATTTTTGGAATTTAAGGAGCGGACATTGGTTTTGCGAAACCATCCCTTGCGGGATTGCACCTCCAGTCCGTTGAGCAACGCCATCAGTTCCTCCGGGCGAACCGTGATCGCGGCCCCCTCGCCACCGGGCCATCCAAAGCGGCCGCCCTCCAGCCGCTTGGCACAAACCCAGAGGCCCGACCCATCCCAATATAAAACTTTGAGCCGGTTGCGCCGGGGATTGACGAAAACAAACACGTTGCCCGAGGAAGGATCCTGGTTTAATTCCTGCTGAACCCAGCCCGCCAAGCCATTGAAGGAGCGGCGCAAATCCACCGGGGCCAGCGCCACAAAAATCCGCGTGGCGGGAGTCAGCGCAAACATGGCACGCGGCTGAGGATTTGCGCCAGCAAAGACTGGGTGCCCTGGGCCGCCAGCCGCACCGTGATCCCATTGGGCAAGGCCACTTCCGCGGCCCAAACTCCGGGCGTTGACCAAGCCGTCAGCGGCACTTCGCACCACCCGGCGGGAGCTTGGCTTTTGGGCGGTTTGACGGGCCGTTGATAAATCCAGCTTTGGAGCGTGGTCAGCTTGAGGCCGTTTTGGCGGGCAAAGGCGGCCTGGGTCAGGCCGCTTCTGCGTAGTCGTTCAATCCATTGCTGCCGTTGTTGAAGTGTGCTGTTTGCCCGCCGCCCGAAATTACTCGCTGTTTCGTTCATTCACCCCATTAAACCACCGCAGATCGCTCTTTGCCTAGTGCCCCCACGGCTGACGGATACATTTGATCGCTGGGCAACAGGGTCAGGACAGAGGTCAAAGGACAAGCCTCATCCAAGACGATTAGACACCGGCGACGTGGAGGATGGACTTCGCTTCGTGCCCAACGTCGAGTGTGGTGGCGGGACGGCGGTTCGTCTCCATTATTCTTAGGGGCATTTTTGCGGCCACTGATTGTCATAAGACGCTGGATAAATCTCGTTGCTGACCAGTTTGCGAACTCCAAACAGCCAAACTAATACCAATACCAATCTGCGCTGCTTCTGGGCATCAAGGCAATCTAGCTGAACCTGGGTGAACTCGGTTTTGAGCCTCTTGCC
>CAIZQW010000170.1 GCA_903935195.1 uncultured bacterium | reverse complement strand
TTGGAGATGAAAGTAAGAGAGGGAAAGTGCTTGAACTCCTCTCCCGTCACTCTGTGCCACTGGGTACTGAAAAAAAATACTTCAACACAATCGCATTTTTTGATCATGCGGTGTTAGAGATCAAGGATCGCAAAAAGCAAGGACAATAGGTAGCGTTGCTAGTTCACACTCACAGTGTGTGAGCTGTAACCGCTTAAGGTCACCAAGAATCACATTGTATCCGTTTGCCAATATTTTCAACGTGTGATCATTAGGCGTGTTTCATTATGACCATGCCGAAATAACGTCTACCTCCATTCGTTTTCTTGTGACATGATAAACTCGCAAGTTGTTAGGGCGAGGATTATCCAGTCAAATACATGATCAGAGGAAAGCTGAGGTGCTGACAACATCTACCTGGATGCTCTCTTTTGTTGTCCCTGATCTTTCGATAGGATTCATCCATTCCTGTTCCGACCAAAAAGGTTACGATTGAGGTTACGATTCAACTCGTTTTTGACAATTTTGAGGGTTGGGCGGAGTCCATGCCATCAGTTGAAAGACATCACGGTTTTCCCTCAGCTATTCTATCTTTATCCCTGACTTGAGAGTCCTAAATGTGCTATCCTCTCAACAGTTGAATCGTAGCTAACCCGTTTGAAACCAACGCAGTAAGGTTCGGGCGTATAGCTCAGTCGGTCAGAGCGGAGGAAAAGAAAAAGGACTTGCCAGCATACGCCAACAAGTCCAAGCAAAATTGGTGGGCCCAGCAGGACTCGAACCTGCGACCAAAGGATTATGAGTCCTCCGCTCTGACCGACTGAGCTATAGGCCCGAAAAATAGAGGCTATTAAATCGGGGGGGATTATAAGGGAAGTCGCCTTGGCAAGGCAAGGCGATAATACCTATAGGCTACTTTTTCCGTGTAGGGGGTTGGGTCGCTTTTCGATGGAGTAGTCGTTGTAATTGAGTTTTGCTTGAGGATCTGTCTTTCGGGCTGCCCTAAAGGCTTCTGGAATGAAATCTTCTCCAGCAAGTGACATTTCGCAAATTACATTGCAAATTAAGATCGCGCTACGATTTTTAGAAATCTGCGCTTGACTTTTTTCGTCAAAAGATCAAAAATATAAATAACAAAAAAGTTTACATGTTTTCTTAGGCATACACAGTGGAAGCATTAGTTAAAATTATTACCAAGATGGCGTTGCTGGCTGCATTTGCGATTGTGATTGCAGGCGGTGTTTTTATTTTTCCGCCGAAGTTTCAAAGCATGAAGCATCTGGAGCAGGAGCGCAACGAGATCAAGCGCAAGATCGTTTATAAAGAAAAAGAGATCGAGATGCTCAAGTTGCGCCAACAGCGGTTCTCAACGGACCCTGAATTCGTTGAGCTCATTGCGCGTCAAAATAAGCGCATCCGTCCGAACGAAATTATCTTCGTGACCGAGCCCAAGTAATTTTAGAGGTTTTTCTCACAGAGCCCACAGAGCTCACAGAGGAAGACAAGTCTAGTCGGTTGTTCTGATAAATTGATAAGCCTGTTCAATATCGAGAAATCACAATCGTTCTTTCACTATACATATTTCTCTGTGCCCTCTGTGTCCGGCAGCTGCCGGATGAGGGACTGCACGTTAAAATAAAATGCTCTAGTGAAGTGTAAAGTCGCACACGATTGGCAAATGGTCTGAAAGTCTTACCTTCGGCATGCGAAAGCGGTCCAATTTTAATTCATCGCTGTAGCAGACGTAGTCTAACTCACGCAACGGCGCCCAACTTGGAAAGCTCGCACAGCCCCTTTCGTTTGCACTGGTGAGGCCAGAGGCCTTCAAAAAGAGTTTTGACTCCCAAGGCCCTTTTAAAAAATTAAAATCACCCGCTAAGATACAGGGCTTTTTGCGCGCCATCACAATGTCATGCAGGTCGTGCAGTTGGCGTCGCCGCGCGAGGTTTCCCAGAGAGAGGTGTGCAACAAAAACCGTGACCTCTTCGGTCTCGACTTCAATGACTAAACGCTTGAAGCCATGCGTGAGCTCGTGAAAGGTTTTACGGAGGATCGGCGGACGGCTGAGGATCGCATTGACCTGCTTGTTCAGAACAGGGAGGTGTCGTCCGAAGCCGGCTTCCGCATACTTACTTCTGTAGACGGCTGCATACCCTAGTTGCCGTGCAAGGATATCTGCTTGATTCTGGCGGCCAGAACGATAGGAGCCAGAGTCAACCTCGACAAGGCCGACCAAGTCCGCATCCACACACTTGAGGAAGCGCTGAACCGTGGGGAAGTGACGCGTGCTTCTCGCCATGAACCCCAGCCAGCCCATCCTCTGCAGCCAGCCATATCCGTATTGGATGTTGTAACATAAAAAACGCATACTCGTTACTGTACACCAATCCATCCCCCTTCTGCAACCCTAGACGCGCTGTAGTTTTGGGTTGTTTGTTGTGTACTGTCTTATGTTCATGCGGGCGTTTACGGGGCGTCCGGAACAGGATAGGATGCCAGTACCGTGCATAAGATTTTTCCGCAAAAACCGCAGAAAGAGCGCAAATGTCACGCCCGCCTCGCCCGTGAATACACGGACGGCGGAGCGGACATTTGCGCGGAGCAAGATTA
>CAIZQW010000169.1 GCA_903935195.1 uncultured bacterium | reverse complement strand
GCTTGCAGTTCGTAGTGAAAACCAGGGCCGTCTCCCTTGGGGGCCCATCCTTCAGCTTCCGCGATTTGCCATGCTGCGGCACGTTCGGTCATGGCCTTTTCATGTAATTGCGTTACGACAACGGCCAGCGAATGTTTCGTTGTAATATTCCACGCGGCCCCTCCTTGGCCACCCTGCGCTAAAATGTTCTGTGTCGCCCACAAGGCGAAACACATCATTACCCACGCTAAGCGAACCTTCATCTGCACGTATCACCACCTTCTTTGCTATAAAACATATTGTATATCCAGAGCAGATGCCTCGCGCGCATCTATTCAGAACCGTGCAATTCCCAATCCGATAAACAAGCCTACGTTCTTATACTGGGGCATGATATTGTGGCTTTTTTGATATAACTATTCTACGTGCAAAGAAATTAATGATAAAGTCGGGAAAATCGGCAGTTCCAAGTGAATTTGTCTGACAGTCATCTTCTTTTTGTCCGACACGCATTGTATTATTTTGCTGACTATCGCTTGACTGTAGTTTGAGATACATTAATAACACTTGGAAGGAGTTGTTATGTTTAAGCGTATAGTGAAAGCAGTGTTATCACGATTGTCCAGCAACCCGCAAGAACCAAAAATGTGCGTTAGTACTCCCTGTGAATGTACTAATCATCTATGGGTGGAAATGTCGAACCAAGAGAGTCCCGACTTCGAATTATGCGGACGCAGCGGGAATGGAAAAATGGTGTATTTGTTGACTGTACAGAAACATTATACGTGTTCGAGCTGTGGCGAGGGTTACAGCAGGACTAGCCGAAAACGTGTGTATCATTAGACTGTCTTTGGCGACTATGCTAAACCGCGCATTAAGCAATAGCGCACGATATCGGAATTGGACTTCAGGTGAAGCCGTTCGAGTATGCGTGTGCGGTAGGTGCTCACCGTCTTAACGCTCAGACTCATGTCGGTAGCAATCGCCTTGACCGTGTCCCCTTGGCCGAGCCGCAACAGCACATCAAAGAGACGCCCCTTTAGTTCAGGAGAAGGCTCCGAGTTCGTATAAATATTCTGTCTATTCAGATTAATGACCAGCTTCTCTGCAAGCGAAGCCGTCAAATAGCGGCCCCCTTCCAGCACCTTGCGAACAGCGGTTGTCAGATCATCTTCCGCGCAACCTTTGGTCAAATAACCCATAGCGCCTGCTTCAAAGGCCCGTATTGCGACCGCATCATCCGCCAATCCCGTCAACACTAGCACAGGCAATAAAGGCTGTATCCGTTGAACCTCCTGTAGCACCTCCAGGCCGCTTCGTCCTGGCAGTCCAATATCCAAGAGCATCACATCCCACGTACTTGTCTCGACTAAAAGAATAGCCTCGTCGGCATTACCCGCTTCCTCAATAAATACATCGGGGAAGGAGGCTTTCAGCATGCGCGCCAAACCGCTCCGCAGAAGAGCATGGTCATCAACAATTAGAAACGAGCTCAAATCATCCTCCATTTTTCAGGTGTTACGTCTTCTTCAATCACTAATAAGGATAACGAGACATGTGTACAATGAAAATAGTATCAAACTGTTGCAGCAGATGGAAGATCAAACAAAATCTGATACCAATCTGATACGGGGGCCGGGTGGGCGGGGTGGGGGAATAGAAATTCCAAAACACGACAGGCGTTGACTTGTGTTCCGTCTGGTTTTCTGTATAATAGCAAGGTAAAAAAAGAGGAGTGAACCATGAATGATCTCGACTCACCCCAGAAAATAATATTTATTGACGATGAACCAGAAAATCTAAATGTACTTGAAGGTTTTTTTTCCAATACAGACTATCTCCTGCGGTTTTTCACTTCGGGAGAACAGGCGCTTGTTGCGGTGCTCGAGGAAAAACCAGATCTCGTGCTGCTGGATGTCCGGATGCCCGGAATGGACGGGTATGAGGTGTGCCGGCGTTTTAAAGCGGATGAACGTCTGCGCGACATTCCTATCCTGTTTCTCAGCGCCCTAGTATCGACTGAGGAGATCACCAAAGGGTTCGAATGCGGTGCTGTCGACTATATCACCAAACCTTTCAGGAATGCCGAAATCTTGGCTCGCGTACGCAACCACCTTGCGCTGAGTAAAGCCTACGCGCAACTGGCCGCGCAACACGCCTATCTGCAGGAACTTGAATGTCAGCGGGATGCGTATGTACACATGCTGGTGCATGACATGCGCAGCCCGTTGCAGGCCATGCTCGGCCATTTGCAATTGCTTGAGACCTGCGGGGCAAAGCAACTCGGCGTCGAAGATCAGTCCAGCCTGCAAGCCGCAATCCACTGCACGCGGATGCTCGGACAGATGGTGTCCATGGTTGTCGACCTCAGCCGGATGGAAAATGCGCAACTACCGTTGAAATGTCAGACAATCACTGTTGAGGACATTTTTCGGTCCGCCCAGGAGCAGGTCCTAAATCCTCTGCATCTCCGCCAGGTCACGGAGCAGATCAATGGAATGTGCTCGGCTGTCTTCTGTGATTATGAGTTGAGCGTGAGAATCGTGGGCAACCTGCTTGCCAACGCGATCAAATATACACCCGTCGCATCTGAAATTGTGATGGGCGCTGACCCAGATCCCTGTGGTGGGGTCCGGTTGTGGATTAAAGATCAAGGTCCCGGCATACGGCGCGATGAGTTTGAGAAAATCTTTAAGAAATTCGAAGTCACTCAAAACTCGAAACATTTCGGTGCGACATCGGCAGGTCTTGGACTTGCGTTCTGCAAATTGGCTGCTGAGGCGCAAGGGGGCACGGTTGGCGTTGAAAGCGAAGGGAATCGAGGAAGTACCTTCTGGGTCACATTACCTGCCGCATCGCAGACCGTATAGGATAGATCATATTTCAAAAGAGGCAAGGATCTCTTCTCGCTTGCCAATAGACAAATGGAGGAATCGTGTTTAGATTTAATTTCATGCGCTTTTTGAAAGGTGGCTTGTCGGGGCGGTTAACCCGGGTTATCGTCTGGAATGTGTTGCTGATCGGACTGATGGCGACACTGGCGGTGACGGTATATATCAAGGCGAGCGCAGATCGGCTTGCGGAGCGGGATTTTGTTGCCGGGTGTAGTGAGCTTCAACGGATGCTGGAGAACCGACTTGACGACCATGCGCGCATCTTGCTGAGTGGCGCAGCGCTATTCAATGCCTCTGACACGATCACGCGCGAGGAGTGGCGTAGCTTCGCCCAAAGCTTGAAAGTCGAAAAACAACTTCCGGGTATTCAAGGGTTCGGGTTTTCGCTGTTGATTCCGCATTCCAACCTTTCTCAACATGTTCAGGAGATTCGCAAAGAAGGGTTTCCTGAGTATCAGGTGCGCCCAGAAGGGGAACGGGAGGTCTACTCCTCGATCATTTATCTGGAGCCTTTTTCGGGTCGTAACTTACGTGCCTTCGGCTATGATATGTTTTCTGAACCCGTGCGCCGGGCCGCCATGGAGCGAGCGCGGGATACGGATAATGCGGCGCTCTCCGGCAAAGTGGTCCTGGTGCAGGAAACAGATCAGGAGGTTCAAGCCGGCACCTTAATGTACGTTCCCGTATACCGCAAAGGTCTGCCCACTGCGACCGTGGAACAACGCCGCGCTGCCATCAGTGGCTGGGTCTACAGTCCGTACCGGATGAAGGATCTTCTCCAAGGAATACTCGGCGTCGCTGCGGTGGAGCAAACGACGCAACGCTTTCTGGCAATCTATGACGGCGCGAGCCCCTCACCGAAAAGCCTGCTTTTTGGAGATACACCGGTAGATCAGAACATTCGCTTCAAGCGCCAGACCTCCATCATGTTTAACGGTCACCGCTGGACATTGTGCTTCGCGCAAACCAGTGGCGGTTTGTTTACAGCAAGCTATATGGGCGTTTGGTTAATACTCATCGGCGGTATACTTAGCACGGTGTTGCTGTGTGCCTTCCTCAGTGTCTTGCTGAATACCCAGTCTGCTGCGCAGCAGTTGGCGAAAGTGATGACCGCCGACCTGCAGAGAAGCGAGGAGTCATTACGCCATGCTACAGAGCGCCTGTCGTTGGCCGCGCGGGCGGGTGGCGTGGGCATCTGGGACTACGATGTGGTCAATAACCTGCTCGTCTGGGATGACCAAATGTTCCGCCTCTATGGAATCACGCCGGAGCACTTCAGTGGTGCGTATGACGCCTGGCAAGCTGGGGTTCATCCGGAAGACCGGCAACGGGGCGATGAAAGCATTCAGCTCGCCTTGCGGGGGGAGAAGGAGTTCGATATCGAATTCCGGGTTCTGTGGCCAGACGGGACGATCCGTTATATCCGTGGCTTCGCGATGGTGCAACGCGATGAATCAGGCAACCCCATGCGCATGATCGGTACAAACTGGGATATTACCGAACAGAGGCGAGCCGAAGTTGCACTGCGGGAGAGTGAAGTTAACTTCCGCACCTTCTTCGAGACGATGACCGACATGATCATGGTGGGCACATCCGAAGGCCGTATTCTTTTCGCGAACAGCGCTGTCACGAGAACGTTGGGTTTCACGCAGGATGAACTTCAGGGGATGCATCTTCTGGATGTGCACCCGGCGGATAAGCGGCAGGAAGCCGAGGCCATTTTCACCGCAATGTTTAAGGGCGAGCGGGAGAGCTGCCCGCTTCCGCTGGTGAATAAGAATGGCACCCTCGTGCCGGTCGAGACCCGGGTCTGGTTCGGCAAGTGGAACGGTGAACATTGCCTCTTTGGCATCTGTAAGAACTTGAGCGCGGAACAGGAAGCGCAGCAACGCTTTGAACGGCTGTTCCGTAACAACCCCAGCCTGATCGCGCTTTCTACGTTGCAAGACCGACGTTTCATGGATGTCAACGACGCTTTTTTGACGACGCTCGGCTATTCCCGCGAGGATATCATCGGTCATACCTCTGCCGAGTGCGGCTTGTTCGTGTGCCCAGAACAGCACGCCTCAGTTGCCGCGCAACTTTTGCAGAACAGTCACTTGTCCGGCGTAGAATTGCAAGTCCGATGTAAAGACGGTACGCTTCTCGACGGACTCTTCTCTGGTGAAGTGATCAGCAGCCAAGGGCAGCAATACTTCCTGTCTGTGATGACCGACATTACGGCTCGCAAACACGCCGAAAAGGAGTTGGCGAGACTTTCGGTCATTCAGCGCGAATTGATGCATCTGGCAACGGAGTTTGTCAATGTGCCGCTGGAGCGTCAGGATGCCGCGATTGACCAGTCGCTGGCGACCATGGGTCAACTCATCCATGCAGACCGCGCTTACCTCTTTGCTTATGACTTCAAAGCAGGGGTCATGTCGAACACCCACGAATGGTGTGGCGTTGGGATCGCCCCTGAGATCGGCAATCTGCAGGCGGTGCCGAATGCCATGTTTCCTGATTGGGTGGCGACGCACGGGCGCGGCGAATATATACACATTCCCAGCGTGGCTGCACTGCCGACCGACAGTGATTTGTGGCAGGTGCTCGCACCTCAGGGCATCCGTTCGCTGATCACTCTGCCCCTGATGCAGGGGTCGGAATGCCTGGGGTTCGTGGGTTTTGATGCTGTCGCGGAAGAGCGGAACTGGAGGGAAGAAGAGGTGGCGATCTTGCGCGTGCTCGCGGAACTCTATGCGCATTTTGAAGCGCGTCGCGCCACGGAGCGTGAAACACAGGCGCTCCAGCAACGTTTGACCTTGGCGCGTGACGCGGCACAAGCAGCAGCCCTAGCCAAAAGTCTCTTCCTCGCCAATATGTCGCACGAGATCAGGACACCCCTTAATGCCATCCTTGGGTATGCCCAGATCATGGAGCGCGAGTGTCATCTCTGCCCAGTCAAGCCGAGGCTGAAAGCAATCACCCGTAGCGGCGAGCATCTGTTGGAATTGCTGACCGATCTGCTCGAACTGGTGCGCTGTGATGCTCATGCCATCACGCTCGCGCCGAAGTCCTTTGATTTTTATCAGGCCTTGGAGGATGTGCGTCTTATGTTTGTCCAGCATCCGGCGGCACAGATATTAGCGCTGGAGTTTACGTATTCGCCGGACGTACCACGCTTTATCTATGCGGACTCTGGAAAGGTCCGGCAGATCCTCGTGAATCTTGTGGGAAACGCCGTCAAGTTTACTGAAAAAGGTAGCGTACGTGTATCGGCTTCTCTGTTGGATGGAGAGACACCAGACGGGGATCTCGTGATCGCCGTAGATGTGGAAGATACGGGGCAGGGTATCGGTCCAGAGGACTTGAATCGCATCTTTGAGGTTTTTGAACAGACGGAGAGCGGCTGGAAGGGCGGCAAGGGCACGGGACTGGGTCTCTACTTGAGCCAGCGCTATGCACATGCGCTTGGCGGTGACATTACCGTGACGAGCCAACTCGGCGTGGGAAGCTGTTTTAGATTATCCTTCAGAGCCAAGGCTATAAGTGGCGAGCCGCTTGGGAAGTCCTTACATAGAAACGTATTGAGGCTCTCCTCTGGACAGCAATCACTTCGCCTCCTAGTGGTGGATGACGACCCCTCGAACCGTGACATGCTTGCGTCTATGCTGGAGCCCGTCGGATTTATCGTCGAAACAGCGGCCAGTGCGGAGGAGGCTCTGTGCCGGTTGCGCCAAGCAGAGGCGGTTGACCTGATTTTAATGGACAAGCGCATGCCGGAAATGGATGGTTATGAAGCCATCGCCCAAATCCGCAAGCTCCCAGGCGGGCAGGCAATCCCAGTGGTGGTTGTCACAGCTTCCGGCTTCGCCGATGAAGGCGTCCCCGCACTCGCTGCTGGCGCGAACGGATATGTATCCAAGCCTGTACAACGGGAACAACTCCTGTCGGAGATAGGGAGAGTCTGTAACATTCACTATGAATATGAAAAGGAACAGTCCGTCGGCTCTCACGGGGTATCGCCTGCCGTGATCGATGGCGAAGCGCTTGCCAGCTTGCCAGAGGAGCAACGTCGCCTGCTTGAACAGGCTTTACGCCGTGGGGACATCCTCCTATTACGCAAAACAGTCGAAACGATTGCACATCAGCATGCTGAACTAGCCGCAAGTATATGTGTGCTCATCGACTCCTATAATTATGACCGTCTCCAACAGCTCCTGAATTCTGCGAAAGGAATGATAAGATGATTATTAATTCTGACCCCGTAACCATCATGATTATCGATGATGAACCTGAGAATCTGAATGTGCTCGGAGAGATGCTCCGTCAAGAAGGGTGGAATATTCGGGCCTTTCCGCGTGGCGACCTGGCCCTCGCCGCCGCAGACGATGAGGTGCCGGATATCATCCTGCTTGATGTCCGGATGCCCGGCATGGATGGGTATGAGGTCTGCCGCCGCTTTAAGGCTGACGATCATCTTCGCTCGATCCCCATCATCTTTCTGAGTGCCTTCTCGGAGACTGCTGATAAGGTGCGCGCTTTCGAGTCGGGAGGTGTAGATTACATAACGAAACCCTTTTCCGAACGAGAGGTTTTGGCTCGTTCGCATACCCACCTCGGGTTGCGCCGATACCAGATCCATCTGGAAGAACTCGTCCGTCAGCGCGTGCAGGAACTCGCCAAGGCGAATCGGCGCTTGAGCATCTGGGATGATGCCAAAAACCAGTGGCTGAATATGCTCTCTCACGAGATGCGTACCCCCCTTAACTGCATTTTTAGCACCACGGAACTCTTGTTCATGGATGCGCCGCAAAGCTCCAGCGGAAACAGCCTGCGCGAGGCTTATGACTATTCTTGCCGCCGCATTATCAAACTGATTGAAGATGCAGAAACACTTGCGCATATTGATGTCGCTTCAGATCGTGATGTCGCCGAATACTTTGGGATGAGTCCCTTGTCTCTGGTAGATGTTCTCAGAAATGCGCTCAACGCGTTCGCGGGGCAAATGACCGAGTGTGAGGTGCAGGCCGCTCTTGCCACGGTAGAGCAGGTGACAGTCCTCGGGGAAAAGAATCTGCTCACGCGGGCCTTCACGGACCTGCTGCTGACAGCCGCGTGTTGCGTGTGTAAAGGCGACCCCTTCACTCTGGAGACAAGCGTTTCCGCGGGACAGGCACAGGTGGTGATTGCCTTTGGAGAAAAAACGCTCACCCCCGATGCCCTTGAGACGTTTTTCGATGTGGGCGGCCAGCGGACATTGATCAAGGGAGGCGGTGATTTCGGCTTAGGAGCTGCCTTGGCCAGCCGCATCCTGCGATTGTTCAACGGGCAGGTGTCGATCCGCAATGGCTTGGATCAAGGTCTTGTCCTGGAAAGTTTTCTGCCTATCGTTTAGAGGCATAACCAGCTTTCAAAAGTGGACATTTAAAAACGGACTGAAAAAACGAATTAAAAATCAAGAAATTGTAAACGTGATATCACAATTTGTGATATCACGTGATTGCCCCATGCAATCACAAATTGTGATAGAATCCCAGCATGGAGGTAGACGCAAAGAAGAAAAGGTTAGTGTGGATGCGAATGGCGAAGGATATGCGGACGCTCTAAGCCGTGGGCACTCATGAGGGCTTCGTCATTCAGGAGTTCCCTCACCGGACCATCGGCAACGACTTTGCCGCCGTCCAGCACGATCACGCGCGAACAGACCTCCACGACCATCTCCAAGTCGTGCGTGGCAATGATCCGCGTGTGCTCAAAGGAGTGCAGCAGCTCAATGAGACGGCGGCGGGCGCGCGGATCAAGATTCGCGGAGGGTTCATCCATGACCAGGATGTCTGGGGACATGGCGAGTACGGTCGCAATCGCGACTGCCCGTTTTTCGCCTGCCGAGAGGTGGTAGGGGGGGCGCTCCCGAACATGTAACATGCCGACGCGTTCCAATGCCCGTACGACCCTCTGCTCGACTTGCTCAGGCGGCAGCCCCGCATTCAAGGGACCAAAGGCGACGTCTTCCGCCACAGTCGGCATGAAGAGCTGGTCGTCGGGATCTTGGAAGACGAGGCCGACCGCACGTCGGGCTGAAGCCGCAGTCTCGCGTGTCACCACCGTATCGCCAATCACGACGTCGCCCTGGGCAGGCGTCAGATACCCATTGAGATGGAGGAGGAGTGTGGATTTCCCGGCTCCATTTGAGCCGACAAGGGCGACCGCTTCTCCATGTGCAATACGGAACGTCACGCCCTTCAGCGCCTCTGTCCCGTCAGGGTAGGTGTAAATTAGATTTCGCGCTTCAACAATGTGGTGGCTCATAGTGATGTCCTTGTGAATAACTTGAATACTTTTTCGCTAATAGCGGTCCTCGCGTAAAATAACTTTTCATTTATCGTGTGATTCGGATGCTAAAAACGGTGGTCACTGCCAACTGCTACTGCCGACTGCTACTGCCAACTGCTACTGCCGACTGCTACTGCCGACTGCTACTGCCAACTGCTACTGCGGTGTACTGGATAAGATCCTTGTGAGTACGATCTCCATTCCCTCTGCGAGGTTCCAGGTTCGCGCAACACTAAAAAAGGTTAGCCAGCCACAAATGAAAGCTGCGTCTTTCCAGCCGAAAGAGGTGGGGCGTAAGACATGGATCTCTCCGTCAAAGCCGCGGGCGACCATGGCGCGATAGACGCGCTCGGCGCGGTCCATTGCGCGGATGAGCAGTGTTCCGAGTAGCGAACCATACACGCGGAAAGACAAGGGACGTCCTTTTTCAGAGCGAAGCTCAACACTCCGAAACATCTTGCTCCCTTCGTCCGAAATGACAAAGAGGTAGCGATAGAGAAAGAGCAGTTGGACGACAAAGACGCGTGGCGCCCCGAGCTGTTCGAGACTCGCGCTGAGCCGGTTCATGCCCGTGCAGGCGATCAGGGTCAGTGCGGCTCCGACTGTCAGGACGAAGCGGAGTAGGATCGAGAGAAAGGAGAGCCAGCCGCCAGTCACGGTGAAGGAGCCGATCATCGTGGCTGGTTCACGGTCCAGGAAGGGATTGAAGATGCCGACGAGGAGGGCGAAGGGCGCCGCAATTAAGATCTTCTTGAGGATTGGTTGCAGGGGGATCTGTCCCAGGGCGAGAAGCGACAGCGGAAAGAGGAGGAAGGGGGTAAGTGCGGAAACCGTATGAAGGGGAAACGAGACCACAATCACGATGAAGGCCAACGTGACAAACGTTTTAGCGCGCCCATCAAGCCGATGCAGGGGTGTGACCCTGCGGCTCAGTTCATCCATTCGCCCGATGTCTATCCAGTTTGCAATGCCCATGATGTTATAACTTCACTGGAATGTTGGAATACTGGAATGTTGGAATGTTGGGGAATAGCATCAGCGGGAGGGGCACACGCCGTGTGCCTAAGGCGCAGAGGCCTGCGCCGCTCCGAGCTAGTGTATTCGCCCGCCCATTATTCCATGATTCCAGCATTCCATTATTCCCTTCCAAGTTACTCCTCTTGTTTATTGCCGCTCTATCGCTAACGCTCATCGCTCTTGCAAGCAAGCCTTAAGCGAGCGTTCGGACATCGTGTATACACTTGTCCTCTGCGCGCGCTTATTCCCAGGGTATTAACTGCCAACTGCTACTGCCTACTGCCACTGTTCCCTCCCAGCCGGAGCACAAGCCCGATTAAACACGCCAGTGCCAAGGTCAGAACCCCGCCTGTAATCCCAGAGAGCGATGTCCCGGCGTTGACCGATGGCCAAGGTTCTTGTTGATTTCCAGACGCTTCTGCCGTTTTGTTTTCACCTCCGTCAGTTTTGAAGCCGTAGTCTGGCAAGAGCGCGGTCTTTCCCTGAAACTCAGAAAGTGTCTTATGAATGCCTATCTCTTCGCCCGTGACATCCTCGTTGCCAGTGACCTTGGCGAGCGACCACTCCAGACCGTCAGGATGGGTCGAGGCGAACCAGCTTCCCAATCCGCCTATCATGAGGGTCGCCACGGCCAGTCCGATGAACACCGGTTGTAGCCGACCGGACCGCTGCTCGGCCGAGGAAATAAATAGAGCTTCCGGACGCGCCCTCGCAATCACAGCGATGACCGCTAGGGTCGCCACGCCCTCAACGATGCCAATGGCGAGGTGAATGGGGAGCATCATGAGTGTAAACGTGGCGATCTGCAACTCTGAAATATTGGAGACGAGGGTCTCGAGGACGACACAGAGCGCACCCAGTTGGAGTCCGACAATGGCGGCGAGCAACGTCGCTACCTTGGCTCGCAAGGTTCCATGTTGGTCTTTGGCAATGACACGGTAGACGAGCGGATACGCAACAAAGGCAGGGAAGAAGCCCAGATTGAAGATGTTGCATCCTAAAGCCAGCAACCCGCCATCCGCAAAGAAGAACGCCTGGATTGTCAAGACCGAGGTGATGACGAGAAAGGCAGCATAGGGGCCAAGCAACAGTGTAAGAAGCAAGCCCCCCCCCAGATGTCCGCTCGACCCTGTTCCGGGAATGGAGAAGTTGATCATCTGCGCCGCAAAAACAAACGCGCCTAAGATGCCCATCAGGGGAACTAGGTTGTCGCGCGCGCTTTGCTTCACCTTCCGGGCACAGAAGACGATGAGTCCGCCCGATACGGCCCATAACGTCCCGCCTATTGCAGGTGAAATCAAAGCATCAGCCATGTGCATGGATCATAATTCCTTTTGTCCTTGTGATGCCTAAAATTAGCAATTCAGCTGAAGCAAAGCAATACCAATATTTAATCCACTCGACAAGCGACATATTCTTTAAGTACACTGTAACAGTTCGTTTTATGACTTCAAGGAAAGTGGACCCAATGAGCTTAAACGTAAAGCATGCGATGGGATTCGCGCTGATGATCAGCTTAATGATTCCTGCTAGACTTTTTGCGGTTGGGCAACGGCCGGTTAGCGTCCCGGCCCCTCTCGAATCGAAGCCGAATATCGTCTTTATTTTGGTTGATGATCTTGGTCAGCGTGACCTTGGTTGTTATGGCAGTACCTTTTATGAGACGCCGAATGTGGATCGGCTGGCAAAAGAGGGTATGCGTTTTACCGATGCCTATGCCGCCTGCCAAGTCTGTTCGCCCACGCGTGCGAGTATCATGTCTGGCCAGTGGCCGCAGCGCACAGGTGTCACAGATTACATCGGCGCTGCCGGACCTGACAAGTGGAATCGCAATACCCGTCTCCGTCCCGCGCCCTACAGCGACCGCCTCGCGCTGGATACCCCGACGCTCGCGAAGGCGATGAAGGCAGCGGGCTATGCCACCTTTTTTACTGGCAAATGGCACCTGGGGCCAGAGGGCTGGTGGCCCGAGAATCAGGGCTTTGATATCAACAAGGGTGGGTGTGATAAGGGCGGACCCTATGGCGGCAAGAAATACTTCTCGCCTTATGCCAATCCACGCCTGAGTGACGGACCCGAAGGCGAACATCTGCCCGACCGGCTTGCGACTGAAACAGCAACATTTATCGAGGCGAACAAGGAACGTCCCTTCTTTGCCTATTTCTCTTTCTATTCGGTTCACACGCCGCTGATGGCACGTCCGGACCTGCAAAAGAAATATGAGGAGAAGCGCGAGAAGCTGGGCCTTTCACCCAAATGGGGCAAGGAGGGAGCGCGCGAGGTCCGTCTGGTGCAGGAGCATGCGGTCTATGCGGCGATGGTCGAGGCAATGGACCTTGCGGTCGGCAAGGTGCTGGCCAAGCTCGATGAACTCGGTTTGAGCGAGAACACGCTTGTGATTTTAACCAGTGACAACGGAGGCCTCTCCACAAGCGAAGGCTCGCCCACGTCGAACCTTCCACTGCGTGGTGGGAAAGGCTGGATGTATGAAGGGGGCATCCGTGAACCATTGATCGTGCGTTGGCCCTCTGTCGTCAAGGCCGGCAATGTCATTGCTGCGCCGGTAAGCAGTCCGGACTTCTTTCCCACCCTGCTGGATGTTGCAAAGGCCCAACCACAGCCAGGTCAAGCGGTTGATGGCGTGAGCCTCCTGCCGCTCTTTAAGGGTCAGGAGCTGAAGGCCCGCGCCCTCTTCTGGCACTACCCGCACTATGGCAACCAAGGAGGGGCTCCCAGTGCCGCCATCCGTCGCGGACCTTGGAAACTCATTCACTGGATGGAAGACGACCGCGTCGAACTCTTCGACCTTTCTAAGGATCTCAGTGAGACTACGAATCTTGCTGAGAAAGAACCCCAGCGTATGGCGCAACTCCGTGCGGAACTCGTTGCGTGGCAAAAAAAGGTTGGCGCGAAGTTTCCGACCCCGAACGCGACCTATGCCCCGGGCAAGTCGGAAGGGCGGTCTGAGAAAGGAAACAAGAAAGTTCTAAAGTTCTAAAGTTCGAGAGTTCTAAAGTTGAAGAGTGTAGCTCACCCAGTCGACAAAGCTCGCGACAAAGTTTTAAGGAACTTGAACCCTGAATCTAAAAACGTTAAGCAGAAACAGGATTTTTTTATGTATCTGAGGTTTTTCGCAATAGTAACAGTCCTCTTCATGGCTGTCTTTGGTCAAGGAGCGGAGCGCAAACCGAATATTCTCTTTATTGCCATTGACGATCAGAATGACTGGATAGGTCCTTTGGGCGGCCATCCCATGGCTAAAACGCCTAACCTCGACCGCCTCGCTGCACGTGGCACCACCTTCCTCAATGCCCACTGCCAGTCGCCGCTCTGCAATCCCTCCCGGACCAGCCTCCTGTTCGGATTGCGCCCCACGACAACAGGTGTCTATGGTTTGGCCCCCCTGCCGCGCGCATTGCCGGAGTTACATAAGCGCGTCTCCTTGCCCCAGTATTTTGAAGCTCAGGGTTATCGGACCGCGGCGACGGGTAAGATCTATCATGACGGTACGCGTGCGGGTGGCAATACAAAAAAGGGCGATGCGCCGGAATTTCAGGTCATTGCGCCCTACGGCGGTGTGGGAACTTTGCCGCCGAAGAAGCTGATCCCGCCGACACCGATGGGCAATCATCCCCAAATGGACTGGGGGGTATGGCCGCTTGACAACGATGATACGGGCAAGGGTGATTACAAGGTTGCCACCTGGACGGCTGAGCAGATCAAGACCGCCTCAAAGGATAACCCCTTCTTCATTGCCGCCGGCTTCTTCCTGCCGCATGTACCCTGTTACGCGACACAGAAGTGGTTCGACCTCTATCCGGATGATGACAGTGTGTTGCCGAAGATTGTTGAGAACGATCGCGCCGACACGCCTCGCTTCTCTTGGTATCTGCACTGGAAACTCCCGGAGCCGCGCTTGAAGTGGGTTCAGGCGAACAACCAATGGCGAAACCTTGTGCGTAGCTATCTGGCTTCAACGAGTTTTGTGGATGCGCAAATCGGACGATTGCTCACCGCGCTTGAAGAGTCAGGACAGGCGGAGAATACGATCATCGTGGTCTGGGGTGACAATGGCTTCCATCTTGGCGAGAAGGAGATCACAGGCAAAAATTCGCTCTGGGATAATAGCACGCGTGTTCCGCTGATCTTTGCAGGTCCAGGTGTCAAACCCAGTCAGCGCTGTACCCAGCCGGCTGAACTGCTCGACATTTATCCTACGCTCATCGCATTGACTGGCGCGCCCACGCGTGATGACCTTGAAGGCCTTAGTCTCCTTCCCCAGCTCCAAGATGCCGCCACCCCGCGTGAACGCCCCGCCATGACCAGTCATAATCAAGGAAACCATAGCATTCGGAGCGAACGCTGGCGCTACATTCACTATGCTGACGGCAGTGAAGAACTCTATGATATGCAGGCTGATCCCCATGAGTGGCGTAACCTTGCGCCTCTGTCCGAGTATGCTACCATTCTCAACGAGCACCGAAAGTGGTTGCCCAAGATAGATCGTCCGCTTGCCCATGGTAGCGCGTCTCGCGTCTTCACCTATAACAAGGCGACCGACGAAGTTGTCTGGGAAGGGGGCGCTCCCAGCAAACGGAGCGACCCCATTCCAGAATAAATTGGTAATGCAATAAGGCAGTTTTTTTGGTGTTTTTTTGCGTTGTGTTGTTTGTTTTATTCGCTCCGTATTGTCCTTAATACGCTTGTGCTAAGAAAAGGAAATAGATATACTCATAAATTGTTGCTTTATTGGATTATGTAGCGTGTCAGGGGGAGACAGGAACTGGTATTCTGAACCACTTGCGCGAACAACATGCATACGATACATGAGGTGTTTATGTCGACGCAAAAAAAATGGGTGGAACGGATTCGTACTCGCTTGTCACGTGTTGCTGGACTCTTAGTCTTTTGTTTCTTTGCGCTTTGCGGGAGCAAGTGGGATGCCGTCTGGTCTGGGGTAATAAAGGAGGTTCTCGCCTTCGCGGGTCTGAGCCTTGTCTCAATCGCCGCCTGTGGGCGTCTTTGGTGCATGCTCTACATTGCGGGGTATAAGACGCAGAAGCTTGTTATTGCTGGTCCGTACTCCTTCTGTCGCAATCCACTCTACCTCTTTTCGCTCATTGGGTCCATTGGGATGGGGATGGGCTCTTCGACCTTTACCGTGCCACTGATCTTTATTGTTGCGTTTTCGCTCTACTATCCACTTACGGTTAAGAAAGAAGAGGATCGTCTTCTGTTGATTCACGGAGAGGCCTACAAAACGTATTGCGCGATGACGCCTCGTTATTGGCCGAGTTTTAAGTATTTCAACGAGCCAGAGCAGTATACGCTTGATCCGCGTATCTTTAGAAAGCATGTGGGTAATGCGGTTCTCTGGGTTTTTCTCTTCGGCTTGTGGGAAATATTCGAATATATGAGGCTTGAAAAGTGGATACCCACGCTCTTCAATGTCTGGTAGGATTGGGAAAAGAATGTCAGCGCGTCAATTATTCGGTTTGCGTTGGCCTCTTCTGCTTCTCTTGGTAGGAGTGGCTGGTGCTGCCCTGTCGCAAGGACAGGGGGGGGTGAGTGGTGTGCTGAGACCAGATGGAAAGGGTTTCTCCTTCACTGCGCCTGGAATGACGACCTTCAAGGGAAGTTTTGGCGCCACCGTTGTGATTAATGGACAGACGCAGGAGGTGAATTCCGCGGAAGGCGTCTTGGCTACGCCACCTCAAACAGTTTCAGAGAAAACGCCTGTTGGCCTTGCCGCTAAGAGCTCTGTCACCCTCAGGTTTGCCAGCCAACCCGTGGAGTTGCTCTTTCGTCTCGGGCACGTGCCTGGCGTGCCAGGTCTCTTGGCTCAAGCCGGAATCAGGAATGTTGGCAAAACACCCCTCAGTCTTGTTTCGCTACAGCCTGTCAAACTTGACGGAGGCGTCTTAGGCTCTCCGGCGGAGTGGTTTGTCACCGCAATGGATATGAGCATCAAGACAGGGGATTCTGTGGCGTCGCTCGATGAAATCCATCCGCCGATGGTTGTGGAAGAGCATGGCGGTTTTTATTTTAAGAATGGAAACGGCTTCTTCTTTGGTCCCGTCGGTGAACCCTTGGCGTATGTCAGTGCAACCATCAGCCATGAGGGAGCTGGCAAAGTCATCTTCTCGTACCTCTCGAAAATGAGTGATGTCCAGGTCGATCCCAGCGAGACGCGCTGGGGTCAGGAGGTCATACTCTTGGCGGAGCCCCCTCGCAAAGCCCTGCCACGTTGGGCGGAGTGGGTGGCGAAGACCCATGGGGCTCGAACGGACAAAGGAGCCCTCTCGGGATGGGGAAGCTGGACTTTTCATGGACAAAATGTGTCCGCTAAGGATGTACTGGCGCAGGTTGGAACCGTTCTGGAGTCCAACAAGCGACTCCGTCCGAGTGTCATGGAGATTGATGCGGGGTATATGGATTTTGACGCAGAGAAAATCAACTATAAGATGTTCCCTGAACCGCTTTCCTTCTATGCCGAACGTATCGCAGAAACGGGTGCGCGGCCAGGGGTCATTGTGAATTTCAATGGCCCGCCAGGGTTGGAGATGATGGAGGCCCGCATCAAAACTGCTGTGAAGAATGGCTTTTCCTTCTTGAAGATTAATCGCACAGGACTGAAGTTGCTCCCCGAACCCATTCCTCGAAAGACTTCCTTTCAGCGTATGCGGGAGGTCTTTGACTGTTTACGTAAGGCGGCAGGGGAGAAGACCTATCTGCTTTATAACGCAAGTCGTCCAGAACGTGCTTCCGTGGGACGCGTAGATGCCAACCGAACCGGACAAATGATTAAGAGAAGTTCGGTGAGGGAGGCGATGACCGATGTGTTACGCGCCTATCCGCTCAATGGCCGTTGGTTTGCCGTGGACAATGACTCCTATTTCATGGGTACGGATATCGCCAATGTCAGCGAGATTGCAGGGGGGTGGCCTCTGGTCCGCACCTGGATGAGCATGGTGGGTCTCTCCAGCGGGCTTGCCCTTACGGCTGACCCGTGGCATTGGGATAGTTTTACACCTTATTGGCGGAATGTCGAGGTCATGACCCCACCAGCAAAAGAGCGCACCGAGGTACTGGATCTTGGCACGAGCAGAGAGTGGCCACGTCTGGTGGGCCAGGTGAAGCGTCCGTGGGGGGACATGACGGTTGCGCTCTTATGGAATCCGTGGAGCTCGGAACGGACGGTCACCTTGAATTTTTCAGAGGTTGGGATGGATCTCAAACATCGCTACGCGGTCTGGTCTTTTTGGGATAATCGCTATCTGGGTGTCGCGCGAGGGTCTTGGACAACTCCAGCTCTGGGCCCCTCTGTTTCGCAACACCTTTGTTTTACAGATCTGGATCGTTCCCCTAATCAGCCGACCTTGATTGGGTCCAGTCTTCATATTTATTGCGGTGCAGCCGAGATCAAGAAGGTTGTTCAACGTCGCGGAGAGATGGAGATTGAACTTTCGGATGCAGGTGCAAAAAATGGGGCGCTCTATGTGTATAGCCGTCGACAACCGCTCTGGAAGGAGGCCGAAGGGTGCGTGGTGACAGAGATTGCTAGTGCAGGTGAGTTTGTGTGGCGGATCAGTGTCGCGGACCGGAAGTTTGGCGCGCATCAGCATGTGACGCTGAGCATTGTACTGCCGGTGGTGTTGCAACCTTGGTTTTGGCTTTTGTGCGGTGTCATGGTGGGGAGCTTGTTCTTCAGCGGGTGGAAATATGTGGCGTGGAATCGCGCCCAACTGGCAGTCGCGCGCCTCGAACAGCAGACGGCCCGGCAGCAGGAACGGGTGCGTATTGCGGCTGACCTGCATGACGAACTGGGCGCCGGATTGACCCGTATTCTCATGTTGAGCGAGCCTGTGGGTGGTGGCAATCTGGAAAAAATTCGTCGTGCAGCTCTTGAAATGACACGCGAATTGGACGAGATCGTCTGGGCCGTCAACCCTAAGAATGACCGCCTTGATCGACTGGCTATGTATTTGGATGCCTATGCGTTTGAGTTGCTCGAACTCTCAGGGATTGCGTCGCGTGTTGATTTTCCTGTGCCCTTGCCCCAGCGCCCGATCGCGGCGACTGTTAGACACGGACTTTTTCTGGCATTCAAAGAGGCTTTGACGAATGTGATCCGGCATTCGGGGGCTCATCAGGTCCAGCTTCGCTTGACCGTGAGTCCACGTTTCTTTACCTTGAGCGTCGAAGATGACGGTCGGGGTTTTGTCGTAACCGAGGCTGGAAAAGATCGCGCAGACACTGGTAATGGGCTGGATAATATGCGTGAACGTCTCGCGAAAGTGGGCGGACGCTGTGTGATCAGTAGCGTGTCAGGTTGTGGTACGCGCGTGGAGTTTGAGTTACCTTTGGAGAGTTAATATGCCGATTCGAATTGCCATTGTCGAAGATAATGCGCCGTTGCGTCAGATCATGTCCGAGTGGATTGGAAAAGCTCCAGACATGAAGTTGCTTCAGGCATACCCCGATGCGGAGACCGCCTTGGTGGGGTTACCCAAACAACCTCCGGACGTGGTTCTGATGGATATTAATCTGCCAGGGCAGAGCGGTATTGAGTGCGTGCAGCAGTTGAAGCCTCTCATGATGAAGACCCAATTTGTGATGGTGACCGTCTATTTGGACACCGATCTTATTTTTCAGGCCTTGGCAGCAGGAGCCACGGGTTATCTGTTGAAACGCTCGACACACGAGGAGATCCTGACAGCCATACGCGAAGTCCATGCGGGCGGTTCGCCGATGAGTCGAAACATTGCCCGGATGATCGTTGAGAAGTTTCAGAGTGTGCCATCCGGGATTGCCGATATAGAACGGCTCAGCGACCGGGAAATGGATGTGCTGCGCCTCTTGTCGCAAGGACTCTTCTACAAAGAGATCGCCAGTGAATTAAAGCTGAGTTTTAATACGGTTCATACCCTCAGCCGACGGATCTACGAAAAGCTCCATGTGAACTCTAGGAGTGAGGCTGTCGCCCGGTTCCGCCAGATGCCGCCAGTGAAGAAGTGAGCAGGCCACCTTGGGCCTGCAGAGTAGCAGTCGGCAGTAGCAGTTGGCAGCCGAGGACTCCGAGACATTGAGACTATAAGACTCCAAGGGTCATTGCTGTCCTTTGGTCTTTCCTTGGAGTCTTGGAGTCTTTCTGTCTTTGAGTCTTTATCAATAATATTTTCCCACTTCTTACCCCTCCCGCCCGTATTTTTATTTGTAATTTAAAATAAACAGGGATTTCTTTTCCCCAAAAAATATGCGATTATAGAAAGCTAAATAAGAGGGGGAGCAGATGATTTTTCGGTTACTTTTATCTATTGCCTTTGGCAGTGTTTTGTTTGGTTTGGAGCTTCATGCAGAGGAGGCTAAAAACGTTGGCGCCTCGCAGCTCGTAAACGCTAAACTTAATGTCCTCTTCTTTACTGCGGATGACATGAACTTTGATTCGAGCAATGTCTATGGTTGTAAGATCAAAGACCTCACCCCCAATCTTGATCGTCTTGCCGCAGGGGGGCTTCGCTTCCAGTATGCCTACTCGACTGTCGCGGTCTGCCAGCCGGTCCGTCAGACCATGCAGTGCGGACTCTACCCGCATCGCAGCGGCTCCATGGGCTTCTTCCCTTTGAAGCCCCACGTCCGAACCTTGAATCAGCAGTTGCATGACGCAGGGTATCTGATCTCCATGTATGGCAAGATCAAACACAACCAGCCGGGCGAAAAGTTCTGCGTGGATGATCCGATTGATGGCATCAGCCGTAAACCCTCCAAGATGGCGGAGGCGACTCGGGCCTTTTTGCGCCGAGCGAAGCAGGAGGGGCGTCCCTTCTTTCACAATGTCAACTGCTATGATCCGCATCGCCCCTTCATCGGCATGAAGGGTCCGGATGATCTTGCCGAGGGCGAGGTTCCGAGCCGTTATATCAAGCCGGAGGAGGTTACAGAGGTGCCCGGCTTCCTGGAGGACCTTCCGGAAGTCCGGAGGGAGCTCGCGGGGTATTACACGAATGTCCGTCGCTTGGACGATGCGCTTGGCGCGGTGCTGAAGGTTCTCGACGAGGAGGGCTTTGCTGACAATACGCTTGTCGTGTTCTATGGAGGCGATCATGGAATGTCCTTCCCCTTTGGCAAGTCGAATGATTATGAGAACAGTTCGCGGGGTGCCTTGATTGTACGGTGGCCCGGGGTGACCAAGCCTGGTAGTGTGGACACCGACCATCTGGTCTCGACCCTCGACTTCACGCCGACCTTCCTAGACGCCGTCAAACTTCCCCAAATTCCGGATGTGGATGGACGTTCCTTCTGCCCTGTGATCCAAGGAAAAACCCTGCCAGGCTGGGATCGCGTCTTCACGATGTACAATGCCGCGTATGGTAACCGCTGGATACCGATGCGCTCTATCCGCACGAAGACCGCCTCCTATATTTGGAATCCTTGGAGCGACGGCAAGACGATCTATCAGACCGAGAACATGGCGGGACTCACCTGGAAGGCGATGCTGGCGGCCAGTACTACCAACGCGGCGATCAAAGCGCGGACCGACCTCTACAGTTATCGGGTACCCGAGGAGTTTTATGATCTGACCTCTGACCGCTTTGAACGGAAAAATTTGATCAGCGATCCGGCCCGCCAGAAGCAAATTGAAGCGATGCGCCAGGAGCTCTTAGCGCTGATGCGCCGCACAAATGATCCCTTTGCTGAGGCCTTTGCGCAGCGCGACAACAGGGAGGCGACAGTTGCCGTTCTGAAAAAGCTGAAAGAAGAGTATGGAAAAAAGGGGGAGTGAGACGTGAATAACTATTTTTTCCGTTTTTGCGGATGCACGTTGGGACTGGCTTCTCTCTTGCAGGGGTGTACCTTCACGAAGCACTCGGAAGTAGTAGCGAAGATACCGTGCGATCCCGCGCTTCATACGGGGGGCTCCCGCACCTTAATGCTCGTGCCCTTGGCTGAAGGGGCAGCGTGGCAGGACATGGCCTATCTGGCAGCCGTGCCTGCTGCAACCGTTGTCAATAACGGTATGCCCGCACTGGTGGCATTAGATGCGACAGCATCATTGACCCCGGAGCTCTCGGATTATATCAGACGTTATGAGCCTACGCGCACGTTGGTTCTCGGAAATCCTCAACAGGAAGTAAAAATAGAGGGGGTTCGTATTGAGAGCCTCACTGCCACCTCTGCCATAGAGGCAGCCTGTCAGCTCAGCTCAACCTTTTGGAAAACCGCTGAGAAGGTTGTGCTCTGTCCTTCTGAAAGTTATGAGTCAGGTCTGATCGCCGCACCCCTTGCTGCACGGTTTCGCTCCCCTTTACTCTTCATGGATAAGCAGGGGGTGCCGAAGGCAACCTTGCGGGAAATCAAGAGATTGAAGGCGAAAGAGTTGGTCATTGTCGGGAGGCCACCGAGGGACAGCGTCTCAACGCTGCAGCAGGTGTACAAGCAGGTCAGCGTGCTGTTGTCGGCGCGTGATGTCATGGTCTGGATGTCAGAGCGTGGCGAAAAAATTTCCTACCTGGCTGCTGTGAATCCGACGGACCGCGAGAAGACGGTCATCAAGAAGCTCTCCCTTTCCGGTGCGCTCCTGTCCGCAGGACGTCAGGGACTGGTGGCGCCCCTTCGCTACGACGTGGAGTGGAAGAAGCCTTTCAGTGGCACAGAGGTGAAGGGGGATCTGCCTGCCGGGGTTCCCAATAACCGCAAGATCCACAAACAAGGGACAATTACCCTAGGCAAAAAAGAGTATTCCTTTGTCTATAGCTGTCAGGAGCGCAATCAGGATCGTCGCCTCCAAATAGATTTTAATGGGGATGGTCGTTATGATGGGGATGGCGAAGGCCTCTTCCATACCGGCGATTTGCTGAAGCTGAATGGCAAGCAATATGCCCTGACCTTGGCTGGGGGCAACAATGAGACGGTGAAGCCGGCTGAAGTTCATCTGACATGGCCGCAAGCAGAGACGGTTGCGGAGGATTTGCGCGAATATTACAAAGCGCTCGGTGCAGCGCCTGAGCATCTCTGCCTCGTGGGCTTTCCGGATGCGATTCCCCAGTCCATCGTCGGCAAGGGCGGTGTCGTACAGGAGCTCGCGACGGACCTTCCCTACGCGAATGCAGATGATGATCTCTTTGCGGAAATCGGTGTCGCGCGGGTCATCGGTGAGAATGTCCACTTTGCAACCCTCTTTGCCAGCCGTGTGCTGACTTACACCCAGCTCTTGAGCCCTGAGTGGATGAACCGCGCCTGCCAGGCTCGTTGGGAGAATACCTACGCAAAGCAGTTTTCGAATGTCGGCTTCGATGCTTCGGTTCAGCACACGAAAGAGGATTTGAAGTGGCTGGTTCCGCCAGCCGATGGCAAGAAGGGGAAGCGCGCCATGACCTTTGAGCAGAGCTCGCCCCTGACGCGTTGCGCTGCGATGACACACATGGACCACTCGTGGTGGCATGAACTGGGATGCACCTTCGGTTGGGATGCTGACGTGCTACTGTCGCCTGTAGTGGTCGAATCAGGAGGTTGCTTGACGGCTGCTCTCGATCGCGAGCCGGACTATCGCTCCGTGGTCGCGCGCCTCTTGCGCAAGGGAGCGGTCTCCTTTAGTGGCAATGCGCGGGAGGGGATTGCAGGGCAGGAGCTGCAGCGTATGGAGTTCTGGAATGGGGTGCTGACGGGCGAGACACTCGGACAGGCGCATCGCCGCTCCATGAACAGCGCGCTGGCGACGATCTTGGACAAGAATGAGGAGAAGGGGGGCGGCTATTGGTACCAGCTCCGCATCCGCACGCAGTTCGGCGATCCGGCCTTCAAGATGCATATCCCGCAGGCTCCGCGTTCAGCACCGGGCAAAGTGAGCGTGGCTGGCAAGCGGGTCACGGTTCATGCGCCTGCGCAGTGGTGGTTGGAGAAGATGTTTGTGCCCGAAGACTGGAAAGAGTGGAAAGACAAAGATCTTTTCGCCCTGAGGGGCGCAGGAACCTACGCGCGACGCGAGTGGTGCGGCCTGCAGTATGACAAGGAGGAGACCTTCATGACAGCCTCCTTCACGACACGTGGACATCTCATCGGGATCAAGCAGGTGCAAGCCCTGCCCAAGCCCTTGGGATGGAACGGTGCTTATTATGTGGATGAAAACGCTGACGGCACGCGTACCTATCGTTGGTCTGTCCGCATCGCTGATTTTGATCAGATTAAGGGCGTCATGCTGAATACGGTCGAACGCATTGACTATGATATCGAATATGAATGATGAGGAAGGAATAGCGGAATAATGGAATGATGGAATACTGGAAGAAGGCTCTCCCTGGAGGGACGCGCTCTGTCGCGTCCGGCCACGACAAAGCGTGGCCCTCCAGAGCTGGTATTCCGTCTCCACCCATCACTCCAACATTCCCATATTCCAATATTCCAATGAAGTTATAAGGAGTGACACGATGAAACGAAGAGACTTTCTTTCACTGACAACGAAGAGCGTGGCGGCGAGTACCGTCTTCCCAGCTTTTACCATTGGCAAGCCTGGCCGCTCGGCGAACAGCAAGCTGAACATCGCCTTTATCGGCTCCGGCGGCTGGATCGCACGCCAACCCTACGAGCAGGGATGCAAGGATGAAAATCTGGTCGCCTTCTGTGATGTGGACCGGGCGTGCTGCGCGGAGAACATGAAAAACTGGAAGACGACTCAGCCCTTCTTTGAGGATTTCAGGATCATGCTGGACAAGATGTACAAGGAGATTGACGCAGTCGTGATTTCCACCCCTGACCATACGCATTTCGCGGCGACTTTGGCGTGTATGGAGCGTGGCATTCATGTCTATACACAGAAACCTCTGACGCACAACATCTGGCAGTCGCGGACCCTCCAGAAGGCCAAGCACAAATACAAGGTGATCACGCAGATGGGCAATCAGGGCCATGCCGGTGCCGGCATCCGCAAGTCTGTGGAGGCGTATCGTTCAGGCCTGATCGGAGAGGTCACAGAAGTCTTTGCGGGGAATGACGG
>CAIZQW010000168.1 GCA_903935195.1 uncultured bacterium | reverse complement strand
GTGATTGACCAGACAGAGAAGAGCGCACCTGTGATGTCCGCTGTCCTCGATGCCTTCCTTAAACGCTTGGCGTAACGAAGATGGATGAATCTTTAGAAATAGTTCCGTTAGTCTGCAGAATCGCTGTCGGACTGATAATCTTTGCAGGGACAACCCTAGGGCTCTACTCGTTTTTTGTCAGACAGTCCCGTCGCCAGGCTGTCACCTTGCTGGCAGTCGAGTCGTTACGTCAGCGTTCCTTTCCACCAGTTTTAATCATTCCAATCATGGCCATCACCCTGTTCTTTGCGGTGTTAGCTGTGGGGCAGGGGACCCAAGCGCATCCGCAAACCTCGGCAAGCGCCATGCTGAAAGGCGCTTTTATATATGGACTGACCTTGCTGGTGATCGTCTGGAGATGTATGGCGTATGCCAAGACGGGATTTCGGACCGCGTTCACCAATCCCTCGGTGTCCTGGTCTGTTGCATTAGGCAAGGGAATTCGGTATGGCATTGAAATCATACCTGTTGTCCTCGTGTTGACCATTGTCGTCTCGTCCATTGGCGAGTCCTTTGGCTTTGATATGCAAGGGCAGCAGATCTTTGACTGCTTGGAGGATCCGACGGTGCCTCCCTGGGTGAGATTTGCCTTGGTCTTTTTTGCGGTTGGCGTTGCGCCTGTTGTGGAGGAGCTTTTGTTCCGTGGACTTTTGTTACCGATTGTGCTTCAAGGTCGGTCCTTTCTCTTCGGGGCCTTGCTGACCAGTCTCTACTTCGCCTTGATTCATTTGCACGCACCCTCACTCTTGCCGCTCTTGTTGCTGAGTGTCGGCTTCTCTGCTGGCTATGCAGCGACAGGTTCTATCTTGACCCCCATTGCCATGCATGTGGTCTTTAATGTAACAGGGCTCTTGCTCTTTTTCGCGGAAATCAAATGAAAACTCGTATCGATAACTTCAATAGTTTTTCCCACGAAACACACGAAAACCACGAAAAAATGAATTTCGCTGCGTCTCTGCGCCTCTGCGGGAAAAAGTTACTCCTTCGTTTATTCCCGAGGATTTACTGCCAACTGCTACTGCCAACTGCTACTATGCCGCCATTCTATGGCGGGCTTGCCGCCCTGTTCATATTTCTTCTTGCCTCCCCTGCTTGGGCTGCTTCGCCCTTCCAGGTTTCAGTGCAGCGGCTTACAGATACTAACGCGATTTCTCGTTTCGAAATCAAAGTTGCGGTTCCGGAGAAGCACCTCATCTATGCCGAGTCGTTTCAGGTGACAGGTGACCCCTCGCCGCGTCGCCTGGTGTCTGCCGCTTCGGTTGCTAAAGAGGATCCCTTTGAGCCGGGGAAGATTGTGCAGGTCTATCCCGTGACCTTTGTCTCGATCTGGGAGGTTCCTGCGCTCACCGAGGGCCGCTTGATTCAAGTCGAGCTTCAGGGGTGTGATGAGACAATCTGCTTTGTGCCGGAGACACATCGCTTTCGCTTCAATCAGGCGCAACAGCGTTTTGTTGAAATCCAAGAGGGGGCGCCAGCCATTGGGAGTTCTGTGGTTGATTGGAAGGGAGGACGATCCGCAGTGATCGCTGGTGGATATCTCTCCGCCTCCGAACTCCTTGCCTTCCTAGATAAAGCAGAGGGCAAGCCCGTTGTAGAGCCCTCCACGTTTTCTCTTTTTCTCAATGACCCGGTTGCTTTTCGAAAGCGATACGGTCTCTGGCTGACCTTGATCCTTGTCTTGATGGGTGGCATCTTACTCAATCTCACGCCCTGTGTGCTCCCCATGATCCCCATTAATCTGGCAATTATCGGTGCTGGTCATGGACAACGCGGACGTGGCTTCCTTTTAGGACTCGCGTACGGGCTTGGGATTGTTCTAGCTTACGGCGGGAGCGGCTGGGCGATCCTCAAGAGCGGTATCTTTATGGGCACCCTGCAGTCCTCGCCTTGGTTCAGTTTGGCGGTTGCCCTTCTGTTTGCTGCGCTCGCGCTCTCACTCTTTGGTCTCTTTGCCATTGACCTGACGCGCTTCTCAAGGTCAGGAGGCATTCAGAAACAAGGACTCTTAACTGCCTTCTTTGTCGGGGCTGTTTCAGCGCTCTTGGCTGGCGCCTGTGTCGCGCCTGTGGTGCTTGCCGTGCTCCTTCTGGCCGGCACCTTGACCGCTGAGGGTGTGGCAGGTGCTCAGTTGCTCCCCTTCGTGCTCGGCTTAGGCATGGCCCTTCCGTGGCCCTTTGCCGGTGCTGGACTCTCTGTGCTGCCGCGACCAGGCGCGTGGATGACGCGTGTCGAACATTTGTTTGGAGTCCTCTTGGCAATCATGGCGCTCTATTACGGTTATCTGGCCGTCATCGGCTTTATGCCCTCCTCAGCCTCTGAGCGTAAGGACTCGATAATCGCAGGAGATGCCACAGCTTGGCGCGCGGCGCTTGCAGGGGCGGAGCAGGAGGGCAAGCCTGTCTTTGTTGATTTCTGGGCCACGTGGTGTAAGAATTGTTCGGCCATGGAGAAGAGCACGTTCAAAGATCCTCAGGTGGTTGAACGGTTGAAAAAATATAAGGTCATCTTAGTCCAGGCTGAACACCCCGCGCGTCCACAAGAGAAAGAGATGCTCAAAGCCTTTGATCTTCGTGGCCTGCCAGGGTTCGTGATCCTCAACAAGTCTCCTGCGAGCAAATAATCACTGGCCTCCGACCTCTGACCTCAGCCCTCTGATCTCCGACCTTCCAGCCAGCCAATAATGGCGCGGCCGACGTCGAGCTTGGACTGCAAAGGTAAAACCTGCGGTTGTCCGTTGACGGTGAAGAAGGTGACACGGTTGGTGTCCACGGCAAAGCCGGCGCCTTCAGCTGTCACATCATTGGCCACGATCATATCGAGCCCCTTGGCCGTGAGCTTGCGCTGGGCTTCGACTGTGGGATCGCCCGTCTCTGCTGCAAAGCCGACAAAGAGTCGGTTTCCTTTTTCGGGCAGGATCGTCTTTAAAATATCGGGATTGGGGACGAGGTGGATGACAGGCTCCATGTCGCGCTTCTTGAGCTTGGTCGCTGTCTTCTGAATAGGCCGCCAATCTGCGACGGCTGCTGACATGACGAGCGCATCCTGCTTCGGCAGGGCGCGTTGAACAGCCTCCAGCATCTCGCAGGCGCTGGTCACATCAACCCTTGTCACGCCAGGAGGGGTCTCCAGACTGACTGGACCCG
>CAIZQW010000167.1 GCA_903935195.1 uncultured bacterium | reverse complement strand
GGGGTGTTTCAATATCGGCGTACGGGCGTCCTCGCCCGTACGTGTGCAGGCGAGGACGCCTGCACGCCAGCATGTCGAACAGTCTTTCCCCAACATTCCACCGTTCCAGTATTCCAACATTCCAATGAAGTTATAGGCAAGGTGGCTAAATCATGAAAACAGGACTTATTATCAATGCGACAGTCGTCTCGCCTGGCGTTGAGCAGGCGAATGCCGTTGTAGAAATTCGCGATAATAAAATCTTCGCTGTTCATCGCGGACAGCCCGACGCTGGTTCGCCAGACTGGGTCTATGATGCGCAGGGGGCTTATGTTGTGCCTGGTTTTATTGATATTCATACGCATGGCGCTTTAGGCTATGATGTGACGGACATCGACGAACCTTGTGCCATCGAAAAGATTGCGCAGGCGAAGCTGTCTGAAGGCTGTACGCAATTCTGTCCGACAACGTTGACGCTTTCCGAAGAGCACCTCGCAGCCTCCTTGCGAAATGTTGCGAAATACGACAATCGGTATTCGAAGGTTTGCGGTGTCCATTTGGAGGGGCCTTACCTCAATTGCTCCTGTTTGGGAGCTCAGAATCCGGCTTATGTACGTGTTCCGGATATTGAGGAGGTCAAACGTCTCAATGCGATCTCGCGCGTGACGCATGTGTCGTATGCGGTAGAGATGGAGAAGGGGGAACCGTTTGCCGCGCAATTGTTGGAGCAGTGGATTATTCCCTCCTGCGGGCACTCCAAGGCAACCTACGGTCAATTCTTGTCAGGTTATCAGAAGGGATTAAAGCATCTGACGCACTTTTGCAATCAGATGTCTCCGCTGCACCATCGCGACATCGGGATGGTCGGCGCAGGACTTCTCTTGCCGGATGTCCGGATCGAGATGATCTGTGACAAGGTGCACCTCTGTCCGGAGATGATCGCCTTAGTCTTTGAAAAGAAGCCAATCGATTCCATCCTGCTGATTACGGACTCCATGCGCGCGAGCCATCTTCCTGATGGTCCCTCTTCGATTGGTGGGTTGGAGGTGATTGTTAAGAATGGTGAGGCCCGCTTGGCCTCGAATGGAGCTTTGGCAGGCTCGATGCTGCAGATGAATCAAGCCTTAAAAAATATCTTCGAGATTACAAAACGTCCCTTGTGTGATCTTGTCCAGACTACCTCTTACAATCAAGCAGTGGAATTAGGTATCGGAAACCGCTACGGACGTGTCGAGGCTGGTTATGTGGCTGATTTGACGGTGTTGGATGTTGATACGTTTGAGGTAAAAACAGTTTTTGTTGAAGGAGAGAAGAAGCTGTGAAAATGATTTGTGATAAAGAGTTTCAACCCCTGTATGCGACTTATCTGAACTTCAAGAAGGAGGCTGCGTTGGCGAGCAGGCAGGAGACTGTGCAGATCGCCTGCGTGAGAGACGGAGGAGCATGCGATACCTTTGCGCTTTCCTTTGCCTCCCCCTTGAGCCAAGAGGCCTTCCGCTTTTGTGAGCGCGTGGTGAAGTTTATGCTCTGGGCCAGTGGAGGCTATGAGGTGCATGTCGCAGGCCCGGAGGGTCTGGTTGCCTTTCTTCAACAAGCCTATTCCGCAACAGGCGCTCGCGCCTTTGACTGCGAGATGATGGAGACTGCTTATAACAAGCCACTGAAAATCATTGCGACGCCTGCTGATAAACTCCCGAAGCCTAAGGTTCATGAACAGACTTTAGGCGGTCACCTGAATGGGTGCCGGCTTGGTTTTGACTTGGGCGCCAGTGACTTTAAGATCTCTGCCCTGAAGGATGGCGAGACGCTCTTCGCGGAGGAATTTCCCTGGGTGCCCGTCACCGCCACGGATCCCAATTACCATTTCAATATGCTACAAGAGGGATTGAAGCGAGCTGCCGCGACGCTTCCGCGCGTGGATGCCATCGGGGGGAGCTCAGCAGGCATTATCGTGGACAACCAGATCAAAGTCGCATCTTTGATCCGCGGGATCAAGGGCCAGGACCGCGCTTTAGCCCAACGGCTCTTTAAGCGCGTGCAAGAGGCCTGGAATGTGCCAGTCGAAGTGGCTAACGATGGCGATGTGACGGCCTTGGCAGGCGCCATGTCGTTGGGAACAAAGGCGATCTTAGGGATTGCCATGGGGTCCAGTGAGGCAGTTGGCTTCATTGATCGGCAAGGCCATTTGACCGGACGTCTGAGTGAATTGGCCTTTGCCCCTGTGGACTTCAATCCTCAAGCCGCGCAGGATGAATGGTCTAAAGACACGGGTGTCGGTGCCATGTATTTTTCACAGCAGGCTGTCAACCATCTCGCTTTAAAGGTAGGCTTTACCTTCCCTGCGGAACTGCCCTTGCCCGAGCGATTGAAAGTTGTTCAAGCTGCCATGGCGAAGGATGATCCAAAGGCTGAACAGATCTATACGACGATTGGCGTCTACCTCGGTTGGGCTATGCCGTGGTATCGTCTTTTCTATGACTATGATACGATTCTTCTCTTAGGCCGTGTCACCAGCGGTAAGGGGGGAGAGATCATTGTGGAGACCGCGCGTGAGACAATGGCTGAAATCGCACCAGAACTTGTTGGAACGGTCAAGCTGATGATGCCGGATGAAAAGGCACGTCGTGTTGGCCAGTGTGTTGCCGCCGCTTCCCTCCCTGCTTTTTCTTAAACCCTGAACTCCGAACACGGAACCCTTAAATTATGAAAATCATAAAAGTCGCTACACCCGAAGAAGGCGCCATCAAGGCTGCTGAAATTGTACTGAACCAAATTAAACATAAACCCGCCTCCGTCCTCGGGTTGCCGACGGGTGGGACGCCTGTCGGTATGTATGCCAAGATCGCAGAGGCGGTGAAGGCGAAAAAGGCGGATCTCTCCAAGATCACGACCTTTAACCTGGATGAGTATTATGGTTTGCCAAAACAGGATGCACAGTCCTATTACACCTTTATGGATGTGAACCTCTATACGCCTTGTGCCCTTCGCCCAGATCAGACACACATCCCTTCTGGCACTGCTCCTGACGCGGAGGCAGAGGTGAAGGCTTATGAAGTCGCGATTGTTAAGGCGGGTGGAATTGATTTGCAGGTTTTGGGTATCGGGGGGAATGGACACATTGGCTTTAATGAGCCGGGAACAGATCCAAAGTCCCGTACGCATGTCGTGAAACTGACCCAGAACACACGCGAAGCTAATGCGCGTTTCTTCAACTCTCTTGAAGAAGTCCCGACAGAAGCCATGACCATGGGTATTCAGACAATCCTTTCATCGAAGTCCATCCTCATGTTGGCCTTCGGTGCCAATAAGGCGGATATCCTCTTCGAGGCCCTCAAGGGTCCGATTACACCCCAAAATCCCGCCTCCTTCCTTCAGCGCCACCCTGATGTGACGGTGATCGCTGACCAAGCTGCTGTCACTCGCCTATAATTTTAACCCAAGGACCCATCTCCTGTAGCGTTCGAAACGCGCCTTGAAGCCACGGTCTGATCATGGTATAGTCAATCCCTTATTTCAAAAAGGCTACCGAATAGGAGTTGCGAAGATGTCAAAAGCGCGTATCCATGAACTGTTGAATCCGCCCCTGAGCGGCGAACGTATTGAAGAACTCTCTTTTGCGACCATTGACGCGCAAGCGCCTGCACATTCCTTTTCTGAAAAGGAGTGGCCGATTGTCCGCCGGATGATTCATACGACAGGCGATTTTGAAATGATGAAGGCAGTGACCTTTGGTCCGACGGCCATCGAAGCCGGAATCGCCGCCCTCCGAAAAGGTGCCACGCTCTATGTGGATTCCAACATGATCCGTGCAGGCCTCTCTCAGATGCGCTTGCGATCGGTCAATGACCAGTACGACGCGAGCAGTATCATTTGTCCGATTGCGGATTACGATGTGGCCGCCGAGGCGAAGGCGCTGAACCTGCCACGCTCCGTTCTGGCCGTTCGAAAATCAAAAGCGCTTTTGAATGGGGCGATCTGTGTTTTCGGAAATGCGCCAACAGCGCTTCTGGAGTTGAATCGATTGATGATCGAAGAGGGGGTCCGTCCGGCTCTCGTCATCGCTGCGCCAGTCGGTTTTGTGCATGTGCCGGAGAGCAAGGCTGAGGTGAAGCAATTGGATGTGCCCTCGATCATTGTCGAAGGGACGCGCGGCGGCAGTCCGTTAGCTGTCAGCATCATCCATGCGTTGTGTGAACTCGCAAAACAGCCACAAGGAGCCGTTGCGACAGCCTCAGAGAAATTTGATGCGATCATCCTGATCGGCCATGGTAGCCGCGTGCCAGGGGCGGCGGAGTCCATGGAAAAGGTCGCAGAGGCCCTCCAAGCGTCCGGGCGTTATGCGCATGTGACGACCTGCAATATGTCCTTGATGAAGCCAAATTTTGTGGAGACCTTCAAGCGCGTGGTGACCCAAGGTGCCAAGCGCGTGCTTGTCCTTCCCTACTTCCTGAACGAAGGCGTCCATATCAAATGCGATATTCCAAACATGATGCAGGAAGTCGGCAAGGACTGCACGGATGTCAAGCTGGTGATGGGCATGCCTCTGGGCTTTGATCGCCTGTTGGTCGATCTCGTCGCCAAGCGCATCTCCGAATGTGCAGGACGCCCGGATGTCCGGAGTTTATCTGTGCCCGCAGAAGGCGACGTCGTTAAAGGATAACTATGCGTTCACTTCTGATCGCTCTGACGTGTTCGGCAACTGCCGCCCTCTTTGCTGGAGAGGTTTTCCTGTATCCATCCGAAGATAGTGAATTCAAGAAGGGTGTTGCCTCTGCACAGCAACGCGGGACACCCTTGGCCGACTATCATATCCATATCCGTGGTGGCATGACACCGGAGAAGGCGGTTCTGCGCCAGGAGGCCAGCGGGATCCAGAGTGGCATTCTTGAGAATTTTGGAAGGGAATGGCCGCTCTCCAACAATGTGGCTCTGGCGGCGTTTATTGATTCGGCGTCAAAGGTAAAGGCAAACAACAAGCCATTGAAAGTGGGCATCCAGGTCAATGACCGGGATTGGTACAAACAGATCGATCCGGTCCAGTTGAAGCGCTTAGACTTTATTCTTGCTGATACAATGATCATGGGTGTGACGGCTGAAGGAAAACCGCGTCGCCTCTGGTTGCCCGGCGTGACGATTGATGATCCAGATGCGTGGATGGATGAGTATATGAAGCACAATCTTCGCATTCTGGATGAGCCGATTTCGATCCTTGCTAATCCAACGTATTTGCCACCTTGCATCTCCAATCGCTACGACAGGCTCTGGACAGAGGTTCGCATGAAGCAGGTGATTGCTAAGGCGGTTGAGAAGGGGGTCGCGTTGGAGATCCAGGCAGGCTCCGCTTATCCGAAGGAACGCTTCCTCAAACTGGCGAAGGAGATGGGGGCTAAATTTTCCTTTGGCTCGAACAACTTTGACGACAAGACTAAATCGCTGACGCGCTGGTTTGAAAGTATTGAAGCCATTGATCTTCATGCTTCTGACTTGCCGCCACCGAAACAGCCGACTGTGAAAGAGTGAGGATGTCATCTTATGAGTGAAAATGAAACGAGTGAGACGTCTGTTACTGCGCGAGCACAGCTGTCAGCGATTCAAATTCGGGTGCTGGGCTGCCTGATTGAAAAAGAGATATCCACGCCTGAATACTACCCATTGACCTTGAATTCATTGGTTGCCGCCTGCAATCAAAAGTCAAACCGTAATCCTGCGATGACGCTTGACGAGACGACGATCATTCGTGCACTCGAAGATCTGCGGTATGATCAACATCTTGTCATGATGACGACCTCGTCCGGCAACCGCTCGGCTAAATACAGACATACGCTTCTCGCTAAATGGGAATTCACGTCACAGGAAGTTGCGGTACTGTGCGAACTTTTTTTGAGAGGTCCTCAGACAGTCGGTGAACTTAGGACGCACACGGAGCGCCTCTTCCCTTTCGCCAGTATCACGGAGGTCGAGGCCGCCTTGGTCAGTCTCACCGAATGGGGAGGGGGACCCTTTGTGGTCAAGCTCCCGCGTGAGCCGGGCTGTCGCGAACAGCGCTGGGCACATCTCCTCTCGGGTGAGATTGTTATGAGCGCATCGGCAGAAGCCAAGCCTGAACCTGCCAGACTCATTGTCCAGGCTGAAAATGAGCGTATTACTGCACTCGAAGCTGAGGTCGTTACTTTACGTGATCAAGTCAGCCAACTGCTCGCTGAATTTGCGACCTTCCGCAAACAGTTTGAATAATGCTACTTGATTGAGGCGGTCAGTCGATTTAATGCCTCTTTCAGTGTTACAGGAGGGCAGGCAAAATTAATCCGGATAAAGCCATCGGCTCCGAAATACTTCCCTGAACCGACCGCGAGCTTATGCTGGAGCATGTGCGCTGCCGGGTCATCTAGGCCTAATGCTCGGCAGTCGATCCAGGCCAAGTAGGTCGCCTCAGGTGGAATCATCGAAAGGCTCGGACAGGCTTTGACGGTTTCTTCAACCATGCGGCAGTTATCTCTCAATTGCTTGATTAAGGCTTGCCGCCAGGGTTCACCATGGCGATAGGCCGCCTCCATGGCGACATACCCCGGTTGGCTTACATGCGGGACCAAATCATCATTCGGCGGTGTGAAGCGCTTTCTGAGATCGGCATTTTCAATGACCGCAAAGGCGCAGCCGATGCCTGCAAGGTTAAAGGTCTTACTCGGTGAGAGAAGTGTAATGGTGCGCGCAGCGATCTCTGGACATATCGCTGCGATGGAGTGATGCGTTGCCGATGGGCTGAGCATGATATCACAGTGGATTTCATCGCTCACGAGAAGCAGGTTGTTCTTCTCAACGAAGTGAGCAATCTTTAGCAGTTCCACCTGTGTGAAAGACCGCCCTGTTGGATTATGTGGATTGCAGAGGATGAGCAGGGCTGTTTTTGGTGTGACAGCCGCCTGCAGGGCATCAAAGTCCAGTGTCCAGCTCTTCCCGTCACAGCTCATCGGTACGTGGATGGCTGTTTTGTGCTGATGGGGCGCGCACGTCAGGAAGGGTGGATAAGCAGGGGTTGGGATCAGGACCTCAGCGCCCTCCGGCAAGAGGCGCGTCGCGAGGTTGAGAGCCGTGACAAGTCCAGGCAGGAACACAAGGTCTTCGGCCTTTACCTGCCAGTGATGGCGTGTGGCAAGCCGTTCAAGGATCAGAGTTGTCAGTTCCTTGCGCGCGGTTGAGTATCCGAAAATGCCATGGTCGACGGCCCGATGAAGCGCTTCGAGAATGCAGGGAGGAGACCGGAAATCCATGTCTGCCACCCATACAGGAAGCACATCAGGAGCAAAGGCTTCGTATTTCCAGCTCCCGGTGTTGGAGCGGTCAATAACAGTGGTAAAGTCAAAGGGATTCATGATGGTTCACAATACCATATCTTGTTGTGCCGAGTAAAAAACAAAACGTCAAACGCTTGTGGTGTTTATTCGATCACATAGCTTGCGGGCGCATAAGCGCCAAGATTCAGTGTGAACCTGCCATTGTTAATCGGGATGGGATTGCCTGTCTTAACGCCACGCAGAGTGACAGGCGATGCTTTTGATGCGTTCATGCCCTTGGGCAGTGTGACGAGAAGTTCTCCAGCGTTCCCTGCCTGTTCCCAGACACGCAGCAGGGTGCCTGGGTTTCCGTCCGGGTCGTTGCCGAAGGCCGTCACCAGCACGCCTTTGCGAGAGAGTGTGAGACCTATAGAGCTTGCTGCAAGTGGACCTGCTTTGTTGTTAGCGGATGCGGCCAGCAAGGGGAGCCTCGCCTCCATTGACTTAATGACTAAGCTCTCGCTCGCCTTTTCATTCAGTAGCGACCAGAAGCGAACGCGGTTTGACCACGACCCCTCTTGCCACAAGGGGAAATTGGTGTTCCACATGTTGTTGTAGAGGTTGATGAAGGCAGTGGATTTTTTAGGTACGAAGTCCATCGACCACCACCACAGTCCGGGCTTTTCTAAACTCACCAATGGAGAGTCGAGCGGGCAGAGTCCAACACCCCTCTGATCCGAGCCGGTCATCGCCACACCGCTGGAGATGGCCATGAGGTGACGGTTGGCCCCTGGTACAAGGTCCGTTGTTGCGGGGTTTATTGGTCCACCCAAGCGTCCCAGAGTGAAGAGTGGATCCTTCACCGCAAACGGAAAACAGAGCCAGCCACCTTCAGGCATCTTGTCCGCGGTCTTATCGGTTACGCTCCACTCCAGATCAACAGATGGTGAATGACGGGAGAAGCTGAAGGTTAGCGTGTAGGCTTTTGCCAGACCTTTAGTGTCTCCGGCCACCAGAACGGCCACATCAGTATCCGCAGTGCGTTGTAGTTGCACAGTCCAGTTGGAGGGGGTAATGGCAGCGTAGGCTGCTTCAGGCATTCCTGGCTTGCCGAGATCATCTAACGCCCACCCGCCTGGCATTCTGCTATATGCCTTGAAAAATCGATCAACCTCGTTTTTGCTGAAGCGCTCATGGAGAAACTGACCTATTACGTAAGGGCTCGAGTTGTCGACAAGCTCTCGTCCGGATTTCTTCTCGATAAGCGAGGAGATGCCGCCGCGTGTGAGGTCAAAGGTGACCGTGTAGAATGGTGTATCGAGCTTGCCAGGCGGATCGCTTATGTTTGACTGGGTTGGAGTGACAGCGGGAACGGGATACGTCCTGTACCCATTAGCCGGAATATCTTCGGCATAAAAACGCTTACCATCGACTTCAACCATTCCCGAACGTGCCCACGGGAGTGCATTCCAGACGACGAGGCGTTCCCCCTCCGCATTTACTGACTTGGCAAGTAGGTCGAGTCGCGTCTTGAGCTCCCGCTTGACGATTGTTTGGGTTGCACAAATAAAATTGGCGTGGTCCTCGAAACTTTGCAGAAATTTCTTTTGCTGGTCGACTGGCAGTTTCGTTTTCCACGCTTCGAGCGGCCATATCCGACGGCCGCCAAATGCACCGTTCATGCCCCACGTGTGTTCGCCATAGAGAAAGCTGCCTTCGTACGCGTCGGCCAGTTCCTTGGACAACGGATCGGTCTTGAGTCCATACGACTTCAAATGCGTATCGAGTGCGTCAAGCGCAGGTTCGAGCGGGCGTATGTTACGGGCAATCTTCGTTGCCTCAGGTATTGAGAGTAAGCCGTGGATCCAGGTGTCTGGCGTGTCGCCGCGAACAACCGGAAGGGGTGGGTTTTCAGCAAGGACTGCACGGGCAAAATCATCGAGTGAACCGCATATTATCTTGGCGCCCGGCAACCGCTTGGCGATTTCAGCACGAACCTTCTCGACATCCTGCGGTGTCGGCGGCCCATGGTTGTCACCTGTCATGATCATGGCGAGATAGTTCCTGCTGGGCCAATCCGGTGGAGGTGTGATCCCAGAGCCGTAGTCTACCGTGTAGTTGCAGAGGATGCGGGAACCGTCTGGACCCTCCCACCAGAAGAGACGCGGGAAGCGCGGATACTGGCAGGCAGAGTTGCAGCCGATTTGCAGGAACTTGATTCCCGCATGTGCCATCAAGGTCGGCAGAACCCAGCTGTGTTCCGGTACATCTGTCATCTTCCCGGAGATGGATAATGGACGGCCGTAATCACGAGCCAGCCGGCTTGAATAATGGAGACTGCGCACCAGGTCTTCGAGATCGAAAGATTCGGTGTGAAACGTAGCGGGCAAGGCATGTGCGGCGAGTGAGCCTTCCCGGATGGCCGCCTCAATGCGTTGCTTCCGCACAGGATCTTGCTCGCGATCCAAGATAGCCCGCGCCAGGGGCCAGCCAGCCACAGTCCAGACAAAGCGATTCTCTGGCGGCTGGCTGCGGTTCTGGTCAATGACTTTCAGGGCGCCGTCCATCATGTTGACGCGATACTTTGTGAAAACGTTCTCAGCAAGATCCGTGTAGCCAAGGTCGAAATGCGTCTTAAAGACGACCCAGACCTGATCGACGTTGATGACATCTGTTGTTGCGCCTTCGAAGTTAAAGGCGTAATTCACGGATAAACAGAAGGCTATCATTGCGATCGTTTTTTTAATTCTCATAGTTGCCAACCTTTTTTAAAGAGCATCCCATAGGTAAGCCCGCCGCCCGGTCCGGCAGCTGCCGGACGGGAATAAACTGAGGAGTAACTTTGGAAGGGAATAATGGAATGTTGGAATGTTGGAATAATGGGGTGTTTCAATATCGGCGTACGGGCGTCCTCGCCCGTACGTGTGCAGGCGAGGACGCC
>CAIZQW010000166.1 GCA_903935195.1 uncultured bacterium | reverse complement strand
TTTGCTGTTAAAGGTTCTCTCTTGCTGCAACCCAGGAAAAACAAACAGACTGCGAAAAACGGAATACAATATCTCGTGACAGTGCTCATATAGAGGTGCTGGCATCATAGACTAAAGGCCTCCCACCTTTCAAGTGCAAAGATTTACCTCCTCCCTCCTACATTCTGCCTCCTCCTCTGCCTCCTCAGCTAAAAATTCAACAAATGAAATTTAGGTGGGGTACCTAAACTCTTAATGAACTGGGAAACCTCAAAAAAAATGCGCCTTGAAGCCGAAAGACAAAATAAGTATACTTGCTGGCATGGTGAAACATGTGAGATCGCAGATTAACGCAGATGATAAATCTATTCAGAATCTATTCAGAAATGTGTTATTATTTTTATAAAAGTATTTGAATTAACGTGTTATGCATGATACTATCTATTCATGAATTTAACGGTTCAACAGCTTTCTCAGTACCTTTGGACACGGGGTGCCGCGCGCGCTTCCGAGATCGCGTCTGCTCTTGAGATTAGCCAGCCGACCCTTTCACGTGCCTTGGCATCGCTCGGCCCCCAGCGTCTTATCCGCATTGGGCGGGCACGGGCGACTCGTTATGCTTTGCGGACGCCGATGTCCGGCGGTGAGTGTCCTGTTTACTTGATCGATGAGTCTGGCAAGGCATCGCATCTGGGTGTTTTGTATCGGCTGTCGCGGGGTGAGTGGTGTTTTCAGCAGGATGAACCATGGGTGTCCCTCAGGGGAGAAGAGTTTGGAGATGGTCTTTATCCTGACCTGCCGTGGTTTTTGCAAGACATGCGTCCGCGCGGTTTTCTTGGCCGGTGTTTTGCTCGTACGCATGCACTGGCGCTGCAAGCACCCCAAAACCCTTCTGGCTGGTCCTCTGATCAGGTCTTGGAGTCCCTGCGCCGTTTTGGCGCTGATATGCCCGGCGCGCTGATTGTGGGTCAAGACATGTTGGAGCGCTTTCATGAGGCGGTCCGACAAGGCAATGATATCATTGATCATGAGGATATTTCATCCCGGTATGTTCACTTCGCGGAACAGTCGCTAGCAGGAGAGTGGCCGGGTTCATCCGCTGCTGGGGAACAGCCGAAATTCACGGCTAGGCTCCGTCGGGCGAACGGCCTA
The DNA here is from genome assembly GCA_903935195.1 of uncultured bacterium. Lineage (GTDB taxonomy): Bacteria > Verrucomicrobiota > Kiritimatiellia > RFP12 > UBA1067 > CAIZQW01. The sequence goes on along the minus strand of CAIZQW010000166.1, from coordinate 4,787 downwards.
TTGCAACAGGTGCTTGTTAAATTCAGTGGTGACAGTAAACTCCCTGAAGCACGGCGTTGGTCTGATTTGCTCTTTGCCGAACATCATGCAAACAAGGTTTTGTCTGAGCAGGGGCTCTCTTGCGCGCAAACGAACATTGTTCAGTCCGGAGGCAGGACATTCTTGGAATCGGAGCGTTTTGACAGGTGTGGTTTGTCTGGTCGTCGTGCAGTTGTTTCGCTCGAAGCACTGGATGACGCTTATACGGGTGTGAACGACCTGCCTTGGAACAAGGCGGCCAAAATATTGAGGGAGTCTGGCTGGATTGATGCACAAGATGCCAAGCGGCTCGCTTTGTTCTGGTGGTTCGGTGTGTTGATCGGTAACAGCGATATGCACTATGGTAATTTGTCTTTCTTTCTGGGTCCTGTGCCCCCTCTACGTTTAGCTCCCTTGTATGATATGGTGCCGATGACCTATCGTCCGGGACTTGAGGGGACTCTGCCGGATCACACGCTTCGTTTTGTGCCACCGCCGCCGGAAGAAAAAGAGACGTGGAATGAAGCAGCGCCCCTTGCTTTTCGTTTTTGGGAAATGGCAACCTCAGATCAGGGCATCTCAGCGGAGTTTAGAGCGATTGCCTCCGCTAACCTAACCGCGTTGCAGTCCATGATCTCCGAATAGCCTCTCAACTTTCAAGTGCAAAGATTTGCTTCCTCCCTCCTACTTCCTATCTCCTCCCTCAAAGACCCACAAACGCGATTGACGCACTTCCAGAGAAGGTATATCATTGTGAACTTCGTTGGAATACTGGAACAGTGGAATGTTGGAATGATGGAATTATGGGAGAGATTCAAGTTTTCCGATCAAGACCGAGTGCGTCAAGGGGTTAAAAACATGAAGCAGAGGGTAGTTTTTGGTATTTTTTTAGTGATGCTGGGGATAAGGGTCTGGGGTGCGCCCTCGGGTATTCAGATCAATGCAAATATTCCGACAGATGATCCCATTCCCGGGAATCGGGTGGTCGTTCTCAGCCTTTCGGGAAAAGACCTGAAAGAAATCAAGGGCATGCGTTGTGTTGTGGAGAAGGCAATTGATGATCAGGGGAAGAACCTGCTCGTGAAGGAGTCTGATTTAACCAAGACGAATCAGGATTGGACACCCGTTGTGGTTGATCCGAAGATCCCCCCGGGTATGCAACTTCTTTTAGATCTTCCCTCGCCCCGTGCCTCTTGTGTGAAGGAGCTGACTGGACGGTTAGAGATCCTGACGCCCGTGCATGACCCCCTCTGCCTGCTAAAATTTTCCAATCTTGCTGCCCAGCTGGACCAGGAACTGTCAGATCCCAACCTAACGGCTGCGCAGATCAAAATCAAGGTGACAACACCCAAGAAGAGCCGGAAGCCTTGCGTGGAGGTCCGCGTTCAGGATCCCTTGGCCAAACTCTTCTATTTTGAGATTGTTGATGCGAAAAATAAAGAATGGGAGGTAAACTCCTCCATCACCACGATTGGAACGTCCAGAACCTACACCTATGAGGGAACGCTCCCCGAGGGGGCTTCTCTGCGGGTCTGCGTGCCAAAACCTAAATCCATCATGGTGGTCCCCTTGAATATCAAAAATATGGTTTTGCCACAGAAAAAAAGCAATAACTGAGTCTATCTTACGTTTAACTGAATGAAAGCCGAGTTTCCAGATACGACAAAAAGTGATGCCGAGTTGCTTCAGGATTATGTCCAGGGACATGTCGAAAGCTTGGATCAGCTTGTAGAGCGTTATCGGAAACCTTTATTTACATGGTTTTTGGGCATGACTGGGAGTCGTTCCGATGCCGAGGATCTTTTTCAGGATTTATGGATAAGGGTGATTCGAAGTGCAGATCGTTTTAAGGACGTCTCCTTCAGGGCATGGATGTGGCAGATTGCGCGGAACCTGCTTATCGATTTCAGGCGGAAGCGTAAGATGGATTTCAGTTTGGACGCGGTGTCGGAGGATGATGATCAGCCCTTACTTGAAACGTTAGTAGCCAAGGGGCCGACGCCGCAGCAAGATGTGGAACGGATCGACATGGCGGTGAAAGCCATGCAAGCGGTCGGGAAGTTGCCGCCTATGCAGCGGGAGGTATTCTTGATGAGGGTTCAGGGCGATCTGCCCTTTCATGAGATCGCGAAGATTTTGAAAGTTCCATTGAATACGGCGTTAGGCCGTATGCATGATGCGACCACGCGGTTGAAACAGATGTTGACTAAGGAGATGATGTGAGATGAAGAAAGAAGAGACATTCAATGAGGAGGCAGAGCTTCAGGCCTTAGAGGGGATAGCCCCTTGGGTCAAAGAAGGTTTTGCACGCATGGAAGGTCCTTCAGATCGTGTCTTGAAGGCCATTCATGAGGAAGCAGTTGCACAGGTAAGCCGTCCGCATCTGCGGTTCAGATTCTCTTTCATGTTGCGTCTGTCGGTTGCTGCGGCACTCTTGCTTCTGTTCTCGGGTGTCGCGTTCCAATCCTGGCAATCGAGGAGTCGTGAGCAACAACAGCAGGTTGTTCAGCTTCTCCATATGACGTCACCGAGTCCCCTTTCGGAAGATCCCATAGGGACTGAGCCCGCAGAATTGGCCAACCTCCTGCTTAGTGTGCAAGGACTTGACCGCGAGAGCTATTTTAACGCGCCGGATGGAACGGGAGCTCTTTGGCTGTAGCCCAGAGACGTTCAATATTATAATACTCTCTGGCTTCTGGTGAGAAGACGTGTACGACAGCTGTCACGTAATCGACAATCACCCATCCACTGGCGGAGTCTCCGGAGGTACGGTAACTGGCTGTGTTATGATCTTTCATGCGGCGTTCCGTCTCCGCGATCAAGGCCTTCAAGTGAGGGGCAGACGTACCTGTCCCTATGACATAAAAATCAGTGACGCCCGATATTCCTCGGACATCAAAAATACGGATGTTTTTTGCCTGCTTGTCGTCTAAGGCTGTCGCGGCTTCTATGGCCATTTGTTCGGAGTTCATGTCCATATATTGCCTGTTTTTGGCTCGGATTTCAACACTGAACTACGCGACAGGTTGCTTTTAATGTTTTGGCTTGATTGTTAGGAGTAAATAGCTTACTTTTACTCGCACTGACAACATTGGATTTGCAGCTATGACTATTCGTACTCTCCTCGATCGTGCTGTCTCACTCCAGCCGAACCGATTTGCGATTCGTTACCATCACAATGGGGCCTGGCACAGCAAGAGTTATAAAGACCTTTTGACGGGTGTCAAGCAGATGGCAGAGGTGTTCGGTCGCATCGGACTTAAGGCTGGGGATGACCGAGTCGCACTCATCCTTGACAATGGCGTGGCGTGGGTCGAGAGTTACCTGGCCCTGACTGGGGTGGGCGCCCAAGTCGTTCCTTTGGATCCTAAATTACGCGAAGAAGAGGTCGCCTATATCCTCAAGAACTCCGAGGCCTCCCTAGTGCTGACGGATCTCCATCATCGCGCGTTGTTAGAGGCGATCCTCCCGTCACTCCCCCAGGTACAGGGCGTAATCTTCACAGATGACCCTCAAGAGGCCATCGAACCCCTTGCCGGTCGCCCCTGTTATTCTTATGAGGCCCTCCGGCGGCAGTTTGCTTCAGGTGACCTCTCTTTCTATGATAAGCACGGCGTGGCCCCGCAGGATGTCGCTTCTATTATCTATACCTCGGGGACGACCGGGAAACCCAAAGGGGCTCTGCTGACGCATAACAACTTTTGCAGCGATGCAGAGGCGTCCCTGCTCATGATGAAGAACCTCGCGACGGAAACGGATGACTTTTTGGTTGTCTTGCCGCTTTTTCATTCATTATCGTTCCTTGCCAATTTTATCTTGCCGCTGACCTGCGCCGCTGGGATGTTTTTTGTTGAGAGCCTCCGGACGGTCACACAGGACATTCAGGTGCTCAGACCGACCATTATCATTGCCGTCCCCCTGCTGGTGGAAAAGATACTGGCTCGGATCCAGTTGAAGGTCAGCGAGAGTCGGAGTGCACGTCTGCTCCTAAAGCTCGGACTTGGGCGGGTGGTGGGCTGGCGTGTGCTCAAAAATCTAGGGGGCCGTTTGCGTCTCTTCGTTGTGGGCGGTGCTCCTTGTCCGCCTCCCCTCCTCCTTGGTTTTCAACAACTGGGTATCTCTGTGCTGGAAGGGTATGGGCTGACAGAGTGTTCGCCTGTCGTTTCGATTAACCCGCTGAGTGCACCTCGTATTGGAACCGTCGGCATACCGATTGCCAATATCAAGGTGCGTCTCGCAGAAATGAACGATCAAGGGGTTGGTGAATTGCAGGTCCGCGGACCGATCGTCATGAAGGGCTATTTCAAAGATCTGGAGGCGACGCGGGAGACCTTTGACGGAGATTGGCTGAAGACGGGGGATCTGGCTACAATAGATGGCGATGGATATATCAGCATCTGCGGACGTAAAAAAGCGCTCATCGTGAATCGAGAAGGGAAAAATATTTATCCGGAAGAGGTCGAAAATGTGCTGAGCGGCCATCCGTTCATTGCAGACATTGTTGTCATTGGATATCGCGTCGGGAAGGATTCCGGGGAACGCGTAGGTGGGCTGATTACGCCCCATTTGGAAAACATCATCGCCGCAAACAATGGTGTGGAACCTGAGTGGTCGAGTATTGAGAAGATAATTCATGATGCGGTGCGTGACCGGTCGGTTTTATTGGCGGATTATAAACATATCCGTAAACTGCGACTTCAGCGCGAGCCCTTGGAGCGGACCTCGGTTCAAAAAATCCGTCGCGTGGCCTACCAAGGCGCTCTTGATGA
>CAIZQW010000165.1 GCA_903935195.1 uncultured bacterium | reverse complement strand
AAGGGGAGTGTCCGGTGGTGGGTAGTTTTTGTATCGCGCAGGGATGGTTTCTTTACCGCAGTCGGTCAAATAGATTGACCAACGTTTCTGCGCCTCGGAGATAGGAAAGTATTTAAAGTTCTTCATGTCATTTAAACGGGTGCCATATTCGCTCTACGTGCTTTCCGCGCTCTCCGACGTGTCAAATTGCATCTGTATCATCTCGAGTAGATCTTCTGGCTCACAGGGCTTGGTCAGATAGTGCGCGACACCGCACGCTTTGGCGCAAGCCTCGATGTTCTCCACATCTGCAGAGATCATGATGATCGGTATCTGCTTTAGTTCGGTATCCCTTCTGACGATCCGAACGACCTCTTCGCCATTCATCCCAGGCATCTCTTTGTCCAAGATGATGAGATCAGGCTTATTTTTCCGCATAATCGCAAAACCCTCCGGCCCGTTCTCAGCGCCGAGTGCGTCGTAGCCCCAATGCTTCAGACGAACCAACAGCACCTTCAATAGAAAGGGCTCATCGTCGATTAATAATATTCGTCTTTTCATATTTAAATAGTCCTCAAAGGGGCAAGGTGAAATAGAAGGTGCTACCCTTTCCGAATTCAGACTCAACCCAAATTTGTCCGTTATGCGCGAGGATAATCTCCTTGGAAATTGCCAGCCCAAGGCCTGTACCGCCTGTTTTCCTGCCAGGCCCATGCGAAAAGGGAAGAAAAACGTTTTCCATTTCCTCGGGGTAAATACCTTGTCCTGAGTCTTTTACGCTGAACTCTATTTCGCGCGTGTTCAACTGCGTCGTTATCACAATCGGCCCGCGTTCACTGTATTTAATCCCGTTAGAGATGAGGTTGAGTAACACCTGCATAATCTTGTCCTTGTCGCATTTGATGCGTGGAAGCTTTGGAGCAAGATTGAGCACGAGATCATCTTTTCTTTCGCTATCGGCAAGGATGATGTTGCGATAAGCTTCCTGAGTGATCTCATTCACATCATTCTTAAGGATGTCAAACAGCATTTTGCCAGCATCAATCTTCTGATAGATCAGGACATTATTGACCAGTCGTCCCAGACGATCGATGTTGCTTTTAGTGATATTCAACATGTCCTTCTGTTCGTCATTGATTGGCCCCAGCACTTCTTCCCGAACAAGACTCGTGGCCTCCTTAATCGTGGCAAGCGGACTTCTGAGCTCATGCGAAACTACGGCAATGAATTTATTTTTTGCGTTCGCCAGCTGAGTGGCTGCCTCAGCCGCCTGCTTGCGCTCGGTGACATCTCTCCACATACAATAGAGGACTTGTCGGCCTTGTAGAGTAATAGCGGACAGTGTGACCTCGGCAAAGAAATTACTTTGGTCCCTGCGTCTGTGCACCCATTCGAACCGGTTAAGCCCTTTTTCCTTGGCAATGAGCATCATTCGCTCGGCTTTGCTATAGGACTCTTCGCCATCCGGCTGGAATTGGGGAGAAAGTTCGGACGGATGGATGTTTTTGAGCGAATCCTTGTCGGGATACCCCAGCATCTCGATAGCGGCCTGGTTGCATTCCACGAATCTTTGATTATCAATAATCCATACCGGATCCGGTGAAGAATCAAATAGGGTCTGAAATCGTTCATTACTTTCCTGTTGCTCAGCCTCCGCCTGCTTACGTGCGGTGATGTCGACCATGGCGATACACACATGCCGACGGCCTTCTAACTGGACGAATTTGGCGCCGATCTCCATCCAAACCTTTTGTGGCTCCCCGTCCCGGATCAGATCTAACGACACATCGACCCCGTTTATCTCGCCACCGTTCGCGAGCAACGCTTGAATGCCATTACGCACTGGACAAAGTGGGCAACTCGTTGAGTAGCCGCAGCCGCGCGGATCCTCCGAGCTGTGAACACAGCCTAAGGCGTTTCCCGGTCTGTGTTGAAGCGCCGCCACAGCGCGCCCCCCGAACATGTCAACGGCCCTCGTGTTGACGCGCACGATATTTGTTTTATCGTCGAGAACAAACAAAGCGATCGGAGAGGACTCAAACATTGCTTCGCTATTTGTCTTCTCCGCGAGTAACTCTGCTTCTACACGCTTGCGTTCGGTGATGTCACGGCACGAAACCAAGAGGACAGGTTCGCCATCTTGGAGAAAAGCACGCGCGGTGATTTCGATGGGGAAGACGGTT
>CAIZQW010000164.1 GCA_903935195.1 uncultured bacterium | reverse complement strand
TTCGGCAGGGACTCGAGGATGATCAGCTTCTTGATGCTTCCGGTTACGACGCCTGTCAAATGGCGGCCTTCGTAAATGTTCTCTAAGAAGAAGGTGCCATGGTCTTCTGTCCAGTCGGCCTTCTCGGCAATCACGATCTCCTTGGGACGCCGCATGAGGGGGCGGGGTTCATGGAGTAGGCAATCTTTCATTGCGTCGGGCAGTGAAAACACGTTGGTTAGCGCCCCTTTGCTATCGAGAAAAACAACGTCACGCTTTCGTGCGGCCATGAAGAGGTCATTGCTGAAGGCCCAGGGGTCCCGGAAGTCGTGGGACTTTGTAAGGTGTTTAAGGTTTTCTTTTTTGTCAGGCCCCTCTTTTTGCGAGACGCGTGCAACATGGCCTTGGTGCTCAATGCTGCCATGGCCGGGCGAGTCAATCATGAGAACATCCGTGGATCCCGGGATCGGCTTTGCATCGATGTAGAGTCCTCCGGGGTGCATATTGCCGAAGAAGATGCTGTGCTGGGTCCCGTCAGGGTTCATGGTCCAGAGATGGTGGTAGTTGACTTGGTTCCGGTCGACATACTCCCAGCGCATGTAGAGGATACGTCCATCGGGCAGGGGCCAGGGCGTGTTGTCATGCTCGATATTGGCGGAGAGGGGGCGGATCTGTGTGCCATCAGCCGTGCAGCGATGGATCGTCGCGACTTGGGTGAGCCAGCAGTTGACCCAGCGGCGGTTGCGCGTTGAGACAAAGATGATGCCGCCATCAGGAAGGTAAGCAGGTTCGATATCGTCAAAGCCACCCTGCGTGAGTTGTTTCAAATTTTTGCCATCGGTCCCGATCTCATAGAGGTGGTAGTTTCCCTCATCTTTTTTGCGATAGGAGAAGAGGATGGTTTTTGCATCGTAGCTGACACAGGGATCCCGCACAGCGCCTCCGAGATCTTCCAGCAGGTAGCGGAGCTCACCTGTCTTGATGTTCCAGGCGCACAACCTGCCGTTCTGTCCAAAGCTTTTCTCTTTGTACGGTGAGCTGTAATAGCTGATATTGGCGTACCAGTGGCCATCGTCAGGTAAACTGCGTGTGGCAAAGACGATCTCGTCAAAGGCGCCAAACTGGCCTTTTTTCAAGGCATCAAGCTGTTCTGTTAAGGGAAAAAGAGTGGTTTGCTGCCCGAAACAGGTCAAGGCAACAGCAACAACAACCAACAGCGGTATTCTGAAATTAGACATGCGTTCTTCGATTTCCCTGGTTACCAGCCTTTCTAAAAGCCCCAAACGCTTGAAAATTAAGTAATTATACTAATGCAGTTGCAAAAAAAAGTAAAGCATCCTCGTTTTTAAAAATTTTATTGTTTGGGGTTGCGGCACTTAAGATGAATCGGTATACTATTGAGCCAACTTTTGTACGAGTCGTGTCTGTTACACGCCTCGATGAAACAAGAGGGTAAAAAAAGAAGAATGAGGTTAAACCATGGCCTGCAAGAAAACAGCCAAATGCAAATGCGCCTGCAAAACGACTGCCAAAACGACAGCCAAGAAGGCTGTTGCCGCTAAACTCCCGACTCAGCATCAAGAATTGCTGACATGGGTCAAAGATTTCGCCAAGCTCACACAAGCGAAGAATGTGGTTTGGTGTGACGGTTCCAAGAAGGAATACAACGAGATGTGCGACATCATGGTGAAGGGCGGCGTCTTCACCAAGCTGAATCAGAAGAAGCGTCCGGGCTGCTACCTGGCCCGTTCCCATTGGTCAGATGTTGCGCGTGTCGAAGACCGCACCTACATCGCTTGCGCAAAGAAAGAGGATGCAGGACCGAACTGCAACTGGATCGAACCCGCTGTGTTGAAGAAGACCATGACCGGCCTCTACAAGGGCTGCATGAAGGGCCGTACGATGTATGTGATCCCCTTCTCCATGGGCCCTGTCGGTTCTGACATCGCCAAGATCGGCGTCGAGCTGACCGACTCCCCGTACGTGGTCGTCAACATGCACATCATGACGCGCGTCGGAACCAAGGTTCTGAAGCAACTCGGCGCGAACGGCGAATTCGTCAAGTGCCTGCACTCCATCGGTTCTCCGCTCAAGGCTGGACAAAAGGATTCCACCTGGCCCTGCGCACCGATCGAGAAGAAGTACATTGCGCACTTCACGGAAACCACAGAGATTTGGTCGTACGGTTCAGGTTACGGCGGAAACGCGCTCCTCGGCAAGAAGTGCCTCGCGCTCCGTATCGCCTCCTACATGGCGAAGCAAGAGGGTTGGCTGGCTGAGCACATGCTCATCTTGAAGCTGACCTCGCCGGAAGGCAAGTCTTATTATATT
>CAIZQW010000163.1 GCA_903935195.1 uncultured bacterium | reverse complement strand
TCCAGTATTCCAGTATTCCAACAGTCCAACGAAGTTATAGTCGTAAGTGCGCCCTTTGCGCACCTGCTATTTCTTCTTCAGCAACATGTCAATGGACATACCTGCAAAGCCAAGGCGATGCAGAAAGGCTAAACCGCTGTCCATGGAGTTCGGCGGATAGATCACATGGCGGTTTTTCTTGAATGCAGCGAGCAGACGCTCATGCAGCCAATCCTTGCTGATGGTGGGTGAAAAATAGTAGACCGGCATAAAGAGATCCGTCTCAGGCGTGATAACCCCCTCTGCCAGTGCGCGTTTCTCAAGAGGCGTACCTGGCAGGATACGAATTCCGAGAAAGATGAAAGAGGCTGCACCTTGCAAGCGGAGGATATTTTGAATCCCCTCTTCAACGGTCTCCTGTGTCTCGCCAGGTCCACCCATCATGAAGTAATGTGAGACGGTAATGCCTGCATCGATAAAGAGCTTCTGCGCAGCTTCGATATCCTTAAAGAGAAAATGTTTTCCCATCTCTTTCAACGTGGTATCCGAGGCGGCATCTGAACCCAGTTCAATCGCGGAGAGGCCTGTCGCCTTCATCTGCTGCATCACTTCGGGCTCAATGGTATCGGGACGGAAAAAGCCTGTCCAGGGCACATTGATCCCCTGCTTCGCCATCTCAGCAACCAAGCGTTTGTAGTGTCCAAAACTGTCGTTGAAGATGGAGTCTGTAAAGAAGATTTGCTTTACGCCCTTTTCAATCAGTTTTCGGATATCGGCGATCACAGATGCGGGATGACGTGGACGCACCACGTACCCCTCTAAAAGCGGATAGGTGCAATAGACACAGTGATGCGGACAGCCGCGCTTGGTCTGGAGAGGGACCACTCCCCCGCCCTTTTGATACGCACCCAGCAACTCGTCAGAGTAGTGAGGCGAAAGCATCTCATCGGCATTCAGAGGCTGGCGCTCCTCCATGATGCGGGAGGCAGGCTCTTTTCCCTGTTCCAGCAGGGCGACATATTCGACAATCGTGCGCTCTGCCTCACCCCTGATGCCATAGTCCGCGCCAGAGGCCTCTAGGATACGCTCTGGCATCACGGAGAAGCCTGACCCGCCTAGCAGTATCTTAACTGGGGAGACCGCACGAATCGCATCTACGGCACCTTTTAAGTGTTGTGCATAGTGAACCTCGGAACAGACATTCACATTGTCGAGATTACGGAAGGAGATGCCGACAAGGCCCGGGCTTTCCCGTTTCACAGTCTCCTGGAGGTGTTCATAATTAAAATCCTGGGAGAAGAGATCATACTGGATTACGGTATGACCTGCCCGATTCAGGGCATTTGCTACCACTGACATGCCCAGTGGATACACCGGGTATGGTGAGGGAGACGGGTTGCAATAGACGAGGAGAATCTTCATTGCGGAGCATCCTTCTTGCCCCACCGCACACGATTTTTGGGGAGGCCTCGTTCGGGGTCAATGCCATCCTTCAATTCCTTGTGAATCACATTCAGGAAGAGGCGTGCCATACGTGTTGATGGATCGGCTTCACGATAAAAGGATTCCCAGGCATAGTGATACATCTTCTCCAAGACATCCGGCGTCATCTTCGCAGGACGATAGACGACTTCTGACCCCGTGTAACGAACCCAGTCGTTATGCAAGATGCGTCCCTCACGCTCCAATTGCGCACGGACAGGTGTGTGCGGGAAGGGAACCAAGACGGTAAACTCAGCCATATCCAGTTTCATCTCCAACAGAAAATCCACCAGTCGTTTGACATCATCCTCTGTCTGATCATCAAGTCCCAGCAGGATTGTCCCCTCCACGCCGATGCCAAAGTCATGTAGACGCTGAACACGCCGACGAATACCCTCTGTGGTTCCCGCCACGGCTTGATAGACATACCAACATCCTGCTTCAGCGGCCAGCTTTAACACTTCATCATCATCGAGAATGGGATGGGATACCCACTTCTTTTTGAGGGGAGCAATCGCGCGGAAGAGTTCTTTCTCCCACTTGCCGTCTTGCGCCAAGGAGTTGTCGACGATAAAGAAACGGTTGTTGGGGATACTCGCCATCTCCTGGACAACAGCCTCGACTGGACGGGGACGGAAATTGCGTCCGCCAAGAAAAGGTGTACAGCACGGGAAGCAATTAAATCGGCAACCGCGCGAAGCGTGAATCAAGTCCACCATCTGGACGCCTCTAAAGTTGTAACGCTCCCGATTCAAGATATCACGGCGTGCGGGACCGACTAAGGCGATATCCGGCGGATTACGCAGATAATCATAGACAGGCTTGAGTTTACCAGCTTTAAAATCTTCAAATACCGCCTCCATGCGTCCTTCAGCCTCACCGAGAAAGACACTATCGGCATGGGCCTTGACTTCATCGGAGTGAAGCATGGTGGAAATGCCACCAAAGAGCACCTTAATGCCCCGGGCGCGATAGGCATCCGCGATCTCCCACGCACGCGGCATCTGACAGGTCAGCATGACCGAGAGACCGACAAAATCCGGTGAATCATTGAGGTCGAGGGGATCCACATTCTCGTCAACAAACGTCAGCTCCACATCTTTTGGCACTGTGGCGGCAAAACAGACAGGACCATGGGGCGGCAAGTGAAACTCTGTCTGATGAAGCAACTTGGGCCAGCGCGGGTAGATCAATTTGAATCTCATAAACCACCTTCTTTCATAAAAACAACTTGGACATCATCTTCGTGGACCGCCAATACGACCATCGCTTCGGCAAGGCCATCCTGGAGTATGTCACGGGCGACCTTGTGAGCCGCACGCGCTGTGCCCTCCGACTCTGCAACATAGAGGAGCGGACCCGTAAATCGTAGCGCAATCGCAACTTCAGAGGCGACAGCTGTCGGAAGCGTCGCAGCAAAGAGCTGTCCTCTGCCCAAGACAGATCCTGTTGCCACATAATCCTCAAAATAGGCGCGATTCAGCTTTGCACTTCCCTCGGGCTGCCATACCACGAGTCCGACACGGGCTAAGGGACGTTCCTGCCGATCCCATCGCAAAAGGCGATCGTCATCCAAACACAATCCCTCTTGGGCGAGAAGCGATGCCACAGCCATGGATGCACGTTGCGCATCAGGCGTGAAGCGTGCAAAATGCTTGGGTGTCACAAACAAGGGTTTGTCCAGGACTTCCGACGATGCGATACGATAGTCGTGTTCGACAATCTGCGGTGCGCGCTTTGCCTGTTCGACAGGGCATTTTTTGTTAGAAGGCTTCAGGCCGACCAGCAGTGCAACATTCACGCCACCAAATCCCGAATTAGTCGTTACCATCACACCCTGCTTGGTCAGCAATTGAGGTGTTTGGTTGACCCACCCTTCTGCTTCTGGCGGGATCACGGAGAGTCCGACTGTACCGGGAATCTGAGCTCGTTTCAGAAATTCCAATGAGAGTAACATCTCCACCAGTCCTGCAGCACCCAGTGTATGGCCTGTGCCGCCTTTGACAGAAAAGAGCGGAATCTTGGAAGATGACATGACGCGGTGAAAGGCCAGAAGTTCCATTTGATCATTGTACGAAGTGCCTGTTCCATGTGCGCAAATGGCTACGAGATCATCCGTTGTGACATTCGCCATTCGGAAGGCTTGTTCAACAGCCTCTGCAAGCGGAAGGCCATCGCGGGAGGGTCCGGTCAGATGGTTGGCATCACAGGTCATCCCCCACCCCAGCACGTATCCCAGTATGGCGCAACCATCCTGCAATGCGCGTTCCTCGCTCATCAACACCGTATAGGTCGCAGCCTCACCGAGGGAGACACCCTTCCGGGACGCATCAAAGGGACGGGCACCCGCAGGGTCGAGAGCCATCAAGGTCGCGAAGCCCGAGAGCGTAAATGCGGAGAGCGTATCGCACCCGACCACGCAAATACAATCCGCTTCACCTCGCTGGATAGCAGAGGCGGCCATAGCCACAGCAGCTGTCGAAGAGGCACAGGCAGCGGAGAAGAGCACACCCGCAGTTGCCGGCAGTCCGAGTCGCTCAGCGACACGACCTGCAAGCGAACGAATCTCATATTCCAGACGAGCCTCATGTTGGCCAGCACGGACATCCGACTCCAAAAAATCAATCTCGCCGACCGTTGTCGCAACATAAACACGGGCATTGGGCGGAAGCTTGGGCGGATGTGCAAATAAGCGGTCCAGCAAGCGGCCCAACCGGCCCTCAGTCCCTTCAATACCCTCCACACGGCCCACGGGCATCTCACGCAAGGGAGGCGCGAAAGCTTCTCCTGCGCGCGTCAAACAAGAGGTCCCAGAAAGCAATCCATCGGCACAACATGCCACCCCGTCTCCGTAGGCAGAGACAAGACCTTGTGAAACAACAGCTACGGTTTTCACCGTTGCAGGCATGCGAAATCCCCTTTCTTCCAACGAGCAAGACAGTTTGTCCAAATGTCAGGCGCGACAAAACAGACCGAATTTATCCGCATATCCATAAAGACCTGGGCAGTCCGAGCGACCACACGCAAGGATCCATCAGGTCCATGAACCTGGTAGGATATATTTAGGCGTGCCGCCTCCGAAGCATGGAGCGTCGCCGTGACCTTCACGATCTCATCCAATCTGCAGGGTGCAAGGTACTGAACTTCATACGAGACGATCGGCGGCGAAATCATGGCGTCAAAAAAGGCTGCGTGGGATAAACCGCAAGCATCCCGCAATTCTGCGGAGGCCTCTTCAAAATAGACGGCGTAACGACCAAACCAGACAATCTGCATGGGATCGACTTCAGAAAATCCGACGCGATGTTGGGTGGTCATGGACAGGGGCCGATATCCTTCGAGATCCGGATAAGCCAGCTTATCTACGCGGCGACGGTTGCTCATACGCTTGCCTCCACCAGTTCGCAGGAGAGCGCTGCAATCTTCTGTTCTGCAGTGAAATCCCAGCGCGCCTGCACCTTCAGACACCCTTCCTTTTCGCTACAATCAAAGGTCAAACCGATCTGTTGACCCGGCTTAACGATCTGAAAAAATTTAACATACGAAAGCTTTTTCAGTCTCAGGGTCTTTCCTTTTGACTTGGAAACGATCTCTACCACAGCATCAATGAGCGCCACACCTGGTAATATTGGCTCTTCTTCAAAATGGCCGCGAAAGAGCGGATCTTCTTCCAAAAAAGTAACCCGAGCCTCGCCGTGCTCTTTATCAATGCTGAGTGTATTTATTTGCATCGTCTTGACCTTTAATTCATTTGCGTAGATCGAGGAAACGGATAGGCTTACGCGATTGCGGGAGATAAACCTGTTTGCGAAGAATGGCCTCATCAACAATGCTGAGTCCAACACGCACGCGCAGACGTGCCAAGAGAGCAGACTCTAGCTTTTGCCTCATCTCAGGTGTGTCCTTTGCAAGGGACACGTCAACGTGGAGCGTGTCGGCACCCAAATGGCTTGTAGCCCGCAACAGATATTCTGTCACCTCTGGGATACCGTTCAACGCTTCAAAGACAGTTGCAGGATAGAGGGTTGTTCCTTTGACCTTGAGCATCTGTGCGCTTCGTCCGAGGATCGGTCCGAGCCGAGGCGTTTTTCGTCCACACGAACAGGGTTCATCCACCAGATAGCCAATATCGCCTGTCCGGAAGCGTAGCAATGGCATTCCCTCAACCCCTAAGGGCGTCACAACAATTTCACCGGTCTCTCCCATCTTCACGGGCCGGCCTTTTTTATCGAGGATCTCGATGATGCCTAAATCAGGTGCCGCGTGTCCACCCTGTTGGGCTTCACATTCGCAGAACGAGGTTACGATCTCAGAAGAAGAGTAGGTTGAGAAGGCAGGAGCGGACCACACGTGTTCCAGCTCCTCAGTCAAGGCGGTTGGCTTCATCCACGTATCCCGCAACGGTTCACCGATACAGATAAGGCCACGGATACCCTTTGGAGCGACTCCACGCTCATGAAGGTGGCGTCCAAGCTTCCTGAGAAAACCCGGCACGCCAACAATAAATGTCGGGTGCATCAAGCCGATGACGGAGGTGTGCCCCTCAACAAGGTTCAAACCACTGCGGATGGTGGCAGCCCCCACAGCTTGTGCCCCGAGGCAGTACGCATACCCCGCGACAAAGCAACGATCGAGGGTGCAGGTCAACAGGACGCGATCGGCACGCTTCATTCCGCAGCCTTTAAAACAGACTGCCTCATTATAAGCCAATCTCGAAATGTCACGCGCGGTATACATCATTTGCGTCGGAAGACCTGTGGTACCTGAGGACTGAACAATGTCGCGAACCTTCTTCACGTCAACAGCCAAGAAGGCCATGTTATCCCGTTCCAAATCAGCCTTGGAGGTAAGCGGCAGATCCTGCAACACCTCGAGTGACATGCGTTGGCGTTTCGAGCGCGTGAGCTTGCTGAGTGTTGTCGCATAGAACGGGGCTTGGGCGCACTGCTGCAGATGTTGAGCAAGCAACATCTCCTGCTGGTGCCTGATCGTTTTGAGGGGAGCAAACGCCAAGCGTGACTGTTGGGGATAGGCAGGCATCACAGAGTTTTCATCCTTTCAACTTCCTCCTGAATAAGCTCGCGCACACAGTTCTTCAGTTGGAAGGGGGTCATGGACTGATAGGTTTCCCACGTGATCTCCGGCAAGCAATGAATACGAACTGTCGAAGGCTCTAATAGCAGGGACCCACGTGCAGGCGCATGGGCATTCCCATAAATACACATAGGAAGAATCGGCACCTTTGTTGCCAACGCGACTCTAAACATGACACTATGAAAAGGTCCCATCGGCTTCTCGCCCGCCCGCGTTCCCTCTGGAAAGGCGATGACGGAGGTTCCATCTTGCAAGAGTTTTGTACACGCTTCCACAAATGCATCAGGCTCCATGTGTTTAACATTGAGATACCCAGACCAGCGAGCAAAGACACCCCAGACGGGTAACCTAAAGGGCCAGACATTGACAACTTGAACCGAGACTTCTTGCAAACAGGCCATCAAAAAAGGATCTGAAGCTGAGACATGGTTGCAGATAATCAGTTTTGCGGTTTTGGTATCCCGTGGGGCAGCTTTATAAATAACTGGCCCCATAGGTCTTGCCAAGCCATGAATGATTCCATAGCCATAAACTTTAATAAGGCGTCTGAAGCGATGCATGTTCTTCACATGCGAAAAGAAGGGAGCCGTCACAAGCATATACAACGTCATCACCGTCACCGAGACAATCGTATAGATCGTCAGGATCGGATAAAAGACAATTGCAAAGAGTATGGCAGTCAGACGGCGCATGAAGCGGTTAAGCCTTCTTCTCGTTATAGATCACTTCGATGAATTGGTAGACATCCCCCAGTGTACGAATGCTGCGCACACGTTCATCATCGCGAATCTGTACGCCGAACTTCTTTTGGATCGCGACCACCAGGTCAACGGTATCCAAGCTGTCCAGCCCAAGATCCAGAAAGATATTCGCGTCTGGGACCAAACGTTCGGGCTCGATTTCAAACGACTCCTCGAACACAGTGTTGATCGTTGTTACAATTTCTTCTCGTGTCATAGTCATCTCCTCTTTCAATCAATTTTGCAAACCAGCGACGCGTTGATTCCGCCAAAGGCAAAACTGTTCTTCATAAAACAGGTCGCCTGTGTTGTTTCAATCTCGGTTACGTGGCGTATTCCCTGGCACTCAGGTGCAACAGAGGTTAGATTCCGTGTCGGATAGATCCTGTTCTTACGAAGTCCAACCAATGTGGCGATCATCTCGATCGGACCTGATGCGCCCAAGGTATGGCCGAGATGCCCTTTCAAACTGCTGACTGGGACCGTGTCATTGAAGACCGCATGGATAGCCGCGGCCTCTTCACCGTCACCTTGAAGTGTTGCCGTGGCGTGCGCACTGATATAGCCAATATCAGAGGGGGAACATTCGGCGTTCGTAAGCGCCTGTCGCATGCATTGAGCGATACACTCACGGTTCGACTCACTGATATGCGTTCCACCCGAGCAGGTGTCAAAGCCAAGAATTTCCCCATAAATCGTCGCACCGCGTGCCAGAGCGTGTTCGCGCTCTTCGAGGAACAAGATGCCAGCACCCTCACCGCAGACGAGTCCGTCACGGGCGGCATCAAAGGGCCGCGAGGCATGATCCGGATCATCATTGTATTTTGTGGAGGCGGCCAGAAGCATATCAAAGACCCCTGTGACCGTGGAGTGAAACTCCTCCGCTCCGCCACAGAATATCGCCTCCTGACTCCCAGCACGAATCAATTCGTAGGCTGTCCCAATCGCTTGCAGGCCAGAGGCGCAGGCTGCATTCGTGGAGAGAAAGCGTCCTTGAAGTCCCAAATATTGAGCCAGATTCATGGCCACCGTATGAGACATACTCTGAAAAAACTGCATGGCCTGAATCAAGCCGAAGTCACGCGTGGGAATAAAGGTTTCATAGATCTGGTGGATCGTGATCGGGCTTGGAGTTGTTGACCCTGCGATGCACCCCACCTTTCCAGGCGAGAAGAGTGCGGGCTGGTACCCCGCTTGTTTTGAAGCTTCGAGCGCTGCCTGAGCAGCGAAGATGCTCATGCGGCTCATGGACCGGCGATTCTGCCGCGGAATCAGCTTTTCATTCTTCAGTTCCGCAGGCGCAGCGAGCCAACTCCGAAGTCCCTTACAGACTTCCAGTTCAGGGCAGCGACGAATAGCATGGCGATGATCATCCAGTGCCTGGATCGTTTCCGATACCGAGCCACCGAGAGGTGTCACAGCCCCCATTCCTGTAATGACAACACGTTTCATCTCATCCCTTTCCGCTCTTCCAGAAGTGCGAATCAAAAAGTTCTTTACCAATCATCTGACGTACAACAAAGAAGCCCGACAGCATAGACCCCATGACGCCCGGAACAAACGCACTCTGACCCGCCGCATAGAGGTTTCGAATCGGCAGACGGCCAAACAGACCATACTGTCCGATTTTCTGCATGACACCATACGCACTGCCCTCGGGAGACTGCAGATAATCGCGGAATGTCAGGAGCGACGCGGAGTCCACCCACTTCATGCGATCTGAATAAGGCACCATCTCTTTGAGCCGCTGAGCCACGCGCGTGAGACGTGCTTTTTTATACGCGTGATACTCCTTCGGACGTTTCCAGAGCGAGGTCGCCTCCCAGGCCTTGACCTCGTGGGCAAAAGAGAGTTCCAACGCGGAGACCGAGGGGGCGACTGAACCGTGGCCCGCAGGGACTTCGATCAACACCAAGGGACCGTCTCCTTGCCACGAGGCATCCATCATCTTATCAAAATCAGTATCTGGGAAGAGCGAGTGGATTGAATGCGAAAAACCAGGGACAGGCGCATCACCTTGCACGATTCCAAAGCCAGCAAAATATCCAGAGGTCGGCTCCAGCATCTCTACCCGTTCAGTAAAGGCCTTATGCAGTTTAAACGGATGCATCAATTGGAGAATTTGAAAAGGGTGTTGTGTCATGACACAGCGTTGGAAGGTGACAACCCGTCCGTTCGAGAGGGTTGCTTCCGTTGCTATATTCTGTTCAAGCCGCTGGAAGGATTCCACGGCGCATCCTGTGATGATCTCCACGCCACACTGGAGCGCCTCTTCCAGCAGGGCGTCTGCGAGTGCGCTACCGCCCCCTTCCACCACGCCATTAGATTGGTGGAGGCCATAGGAGACACGCGCATGGACGCCGAAGGGGACCTTCGCGGGCGGTGTTCCGTGGCACATGGCAAAGACAGAGGCTGCGCCTTTTAATACGGGATCGTGAAACTTGGTATCCAGGACCTCTTTCAACGACACATAGTCTTCATCCAAACGTCCATACTCCACGAGGGGCTCATCGGGTTGCATCCCCATGGTCTTAGAGGCAATGGTCTTCAGTGTTGTGAAGTACCAGCGAATCGCCTCTGCCTCTTTCGGAAAATAGGAGGACCAGAGTTCAATGGTCGCCTCAATACCAGCTGGCACATGAATCTCAGCATTTCCGGCTGACGAGAAGACAAAACGATGTGTGCACGAGTCATCTCCGGCAATCAGCTTGACGCGCTGATCCACTGCTAGTTGACGGAGGAGAAAGGGAAAGAGTTCCCCGGGACGAATGCTTCCGGTAAAGTGGAAGCCGGTGTCGAAGTGGACACCGGCTCGGCTAAACCCCCTTAACCCACCGCCAACCGCTGCGCCGCGCTCGACCAGAAGAACCTTGCGTCGGGATTTTGCAAGCAGGATTGCGGTGGTGAGTCCGGCAGGGCCGGAGCCGATCACCAGATCATCGCAATGTATGTTGGGGAATGCACTCATATGGCCATGCCACCATTCACGCCGATCACTTGTCCATGGATATACATGCACGGTTCTGAGCAGAGAAAATTCACAACGGCAGCGACTTCTTCAGATGAACCAAAACGATGTAAGGGAATCAACGGCAAGATCAGATCTTTGGGCAACGCCTCCGTCATCTCTGTCTCAATCACGCCAGGGGCAACGACATTCACGAGGATATTTTTACGCCCGACTTCGCGAGCTAACGCCTTAACCGCTCCGATCAGTCCTGCCTTGGAGGCCGAATAGTTGACTTGCCCGGCTTGCCCGATTTGACCTGAAATAGAGGAGATAACCACGATACGTCCACGCTTCATCCGGATCATCTCAAAGATCACGGGTTTGGTGACATTAAAGAACCCATCCAGATTCGTATGGAGAACTGCATCCCACTCTTCATCCTTCATGAAAGCCAGCAGATTGTCCTTGGCAATGCCCGCATTGTACACTAAGACATCAGGGCATTGTTTTTCGAGCAACGGAGTCAGAGCAGCACGTACAGACGCGCGATCTGCCAGATCAAAAGAGAGGAGGTTACAGGATCGTCCCAAAGCCTCTACAGCGGTCTTCACCTCCTGTGCGGCCTGATGATTGGACTGATAGGTTACACAGAGATCGAACCCGGCTTGGGCCAGTCGTAAAACAATGGCTTTACCGATTCCGCGGCTTCCCCCGATGACTAAAGCAAGACGATTATTATTCATACATCCTTAAATGGAACCAGTTAGCAAAAAACAGGTTCGTATTTTGCCATTTTATCCCTATTTTTACAAGGCTAAACATCCACTGAAATCATAGATAATATGCTATTTTTAGCCCTCTGTTGAGTACCTTCGTATCGCGGAGTTCCACAGATTGACATCTCACATCTCATTTTGCTATTTTAAGGCCTCCAAAGCGGTCTCTCATCGAACGTTACACGTGCTGGGGGATATCACCAAGCAGATCTACATGAGATGAATGGCAAGGAGATAAAACATGAAGAGACTCGGATTGTTTACGTGCATCCTGTTTTTGATGATACCTGCACTGCTGGCACAGCAACAACGTCGCATTGAAATCAAACCGGTCGACCGGGACGGCGATGGACGATTCTCGCTGGAGGAGATGTGTGACGGTCTCGATGCGTCGGTGAAGCCTGCGGCGATGGAATCCATGAAAAAACTGGATAGCGACGGGGACGGGTTCATTAAAAAAGAGGAGATGTTTGCCGCATCCGAAAAACCTGCTAAACGGGGTCCGACTTCAGTTGATGACGAGTGCAACGGAACGCAGAATGGTACCTGCAGAG
>CAIZQW010000162.1 GCA_903935195.1 uncultured bacterium | reverse complement strand
CCGTTCACTCGAAGGGCTCGCCACCGCCGTCCTTAAAGCCGACATGGCTGAAATCCTCAGGCTCGTGAGCGCCTTTGACAGCGCGGGCAAGGACATGCGTCGACTCACCGTGGAACTCATGGAACACTTCCGCAACTTGCTCGTCTGCCAGTATGTGGGTGCTGAGACCATGAAGAACCTCGATGCGACGCCTGAGCAACTCAAAACACTTATGGAGCAAGCTCAGCTTGCAGATGCGGGACGCGTGATGCAAGTCGCTGATCAACTCGCAGAGATGGAGGGCCGTCTGCGCTTTGCCCTCTCTGTCCGGACGCTGATCGAGATGACGCTCATTCGTTGCGCCCGTATCGTCCAAACCGTCTCGCTTGAAAAAATACTCGAACGGCTTCACGCCATTCGCACAGCCGAACCCCCTCCTCCTCCGCCCGCCTCCAAAGGCGCGGCGTTCTCCCTCGATGATCCAGCCCTCAAACAAGCCCTCAAACTATTCGATGGCAAAATCGTTGAAATCGAAGACGATTAGCCTTTTTCACCCAGACCTCAATCACAACAGATCATTTCTGATAAGACGCGAAGCAAGGACTTTCCATGACTTTTTTACTTAAAGCTCTCTTTGGCACCAAGAATGAACGCCAGATCAAACAATTAAAGCCTATCATCGACAAGATCAACCAACTGGAGCTATCCTATCAGTCCTTGCCGGAAAGCGAGCTCAAGGCGAAGACCCTCGAGTTCAAGCAGCGCGTCGCGAAG
The DNA here is from genome assembly GCA_903935195.1 of uncultured bacterium. Taxonomy (GTDB): domain Bacteria; phylum Verrucomicrobiota; class Kiritimatiellia; order RFP12; family UBA1067; genus CAIZQW01. The sequence goes on along the minus strand of CAIZQW010000162.1, from coordinate 11,581 downwards.
GGCGAATCTCTCGACTCCCTGATGCCGGAAGCCTTCGCAACCGTGAAGAATGCCTGCCGTCGACTCTGCGGAACGACGCGGACCGTGTGTGATCATGAACTGGCCTGGGACATGATCCCCTTTGATGTCCAGCTCATCGGCGGCTATGCACTCCACAAAGGCAAGATTGCGGAAATGCAGACGGGCGAAGGAAAGACCCTCTCGGCAACCCTTCCGCTCTATCTCAATGCCCTTTCCGGAAAAAATGTTCGCCTCGTGACGGTCAATGACTATCTCGCACGCCGCGATGCCCAGTGGATGGGCCACATCTACGAGTACCTCGGACTCACCGTCGGTTGCATCCAGAACCACATGACGCCTGCTGAACGTCGCCAACAGTACTCTTGTGACATTACATACGGCACCAACAGCGAGTTCGGCTTTGACTACCTGCGTGACAATGGCATGGCTGTCGAACCCCAGCAGGTGGTGCAACGTGGCCACTTCTATGCAATCGTTGACGAAGTGGACAGCATCCTGATTGATGAAGCCCGAACCCCTCTCATCATCTCGGGCCCAGCCGCACACTCTTCAACCGCCCAGTATGTCGAATTAAAACCACGTGTCGAACGCCTTGTCCGGCGTCAAATGGAAATTTGCAACGGTTTCGCTGACGAGGCCAAGAAAGCCATTGAAGCTAAGGACGATGAGACCGCCATGTTTAAGATGTATCAAATCTATCATGGCATGCCCAAGCATAAGCAGTTCCTACACTTGATGGAAGAGCCTTCTATCCGCAAGTTGCACGAACAGGTCGAGAGCATGATGATGACCGAAATGCGCAAAGAGCTGGGCCGCGAATTGCGCGAAGAGCTCCTGTTCACCATCGATGAACGGACACGCGAGGTCTCTCTGACCGACCGAGGCAACGAGACCATCTCTCCTGCAGACCCTGAAATGTTTGTGATGCCAGATCTCGTTAGCGCCCTCTCCCTTTTGGATGGAGATGCGTCACTCTCGGGCGATGAACGCGCCAAACGTCGCCAGCAAATTCAGTCTGACTTCATGACCCGTAGCGAACGCGTTCACAACGTGGACCAACTCCTCCGCGCCTATTGCCTCTACGAAAATGATGTTGATTATGTCGTTCAAGAAAACCACGTCTATATCGTAGATGAATTCACGGGGCGCGTCCTTCCAGGCCGTCGCTGGAGTGATGGTCTGCATCAGGCGGTCGAGGCCAAAGAGGGTGTCGAAATCGAACGCGAAACCCAAACCCTTGCCACCATCACCATCCAAAACTATTTCCGCCTCTATGAGAAACTCGCAGGCATGACGGGTACCGCCGAGACAGAAGCCTCGGAGTTTCATGATATTTATAAACTCGATGTCATGGTCATTCCAACGAATCGCCCCGTGCGTCGTGTGGATACCAATGATCAGATTTATAAATCCCAGCGTGAGAAATACAAAGCCCTTGTTGATGAGGTCATCAAGCGCCACAGCAAAGGACAGCCCGTCTTGCTCGGCACGGTAACAGTTGAAACCTCCGAGGTACTGAGTCGCCTGCTCCGCCTAGCAAAGATTCCGCACAATGTGTTGAACGCAAAAAATCATGCGCGTGAAGCTGAAATCGTCTCCCTCGCCGGCCAACCGGGTGCCGTCACGATTGCAACAAATATGGCTGGTCGCGGAACGGATATCAAGCTCGGGGCCGGTGTGGTCTGGGTACCTGAAACCACCATCAAATCTCAAGTGAAACTCAGCGACCTGTATGACGGTGGAAAAGACACCCTCCGTGAGATGTTGCTGGAGAAGCCTTGCGGTCTCCATGTCATCGGGTCAGAGCGTCACGAGTCCCGCCGTATTGACCGTCAGTTGCGTGGCCGTTGCGGACGCCAGGGCGATCCGGGCTCCTCCCAGTTTTACATTTCCCTCGAGGATCCGCTGATGCGCCTCTTCGGTTCCGACAAAATTGCAAACATCATGACGCGTCTCGGAATGGAAGAGGGCGAGGCTCTTGAGCACAAATGGCTGAACCGTTCTGTGGAAACCGCACAGCGCCGTGTCGAACAACAGAACTACGCCATCCGGAAACGTACACTCGAGTATGATGATGTGATGAACAAGCAGCGCTCGGTCGTCTACGAGCTACGCGGACAGGTTCTCATGTCCGAGAGCGCGCATGAGCACATTTTAGATGTCTTCAACGACCTCATCCTGACCCAGTGCGAAAAATATCTCATGACGGCCAAGGATTCTCAGCCGGCAGACTTGGTGGAGTGGGTCACCGATACCTTCCCAATTCCTCTGACCTTGCAGGAGACCCTTCCTTTCAAGGGAGAGCCGGAGAAGGCTGCCGAGCTGATCTATGATCGCGTCGCCGAGGCCTACGAATTGAAATGCACGCTCGAAGACCAGCGCGTATTACCCTTCATGGAACGGGGTGTTTTCCTCAGTTGCATTGATCAGCAGTGGCAAGACTATTTGCGCGCCATGGACGAATTACGCCATGGTGTAAACCTTCGTGCCTACGGCCAGCGCGATCCCCTCGTCGAATACAAGCGAGAGGCTTTCGGCATGTTCGAAGCCCTGATGACGCAGATCAAGACCGAGGTAGCAACCTCAGTCTTCCGCGCCACCACAGTCCAAAACTACCAGCGCATGATGGCTCAATCACCCGCACGCATCCAGACCATTCATTCGGATATGAATATGCTGGCTGGCGGCGAACAACCTCCCGCCGAGCCACACCAACGACAAGTCTCGGCAGACGTCCCGCAGTCTGCTGTGGCCAACTTTGATGCCATGCTCGAACACATGAATGATAAGCCCCGTCAATCAGCCCCGCAATTCAAGAGTGATATGAGGAACATTGGGCGTAACGATGCCTGCCCCTGCGGAAGCGGCAAGAAGTACAAGAAGTGCTGTGGCCTGGGCTTGTAATACAGGGCAATAATGCCCTGTGGCAGTAACGTTACTGCCGCTGGCCATTATTGGCCAGCATTCTCCTGCCGCTGCCCGTTACTGCCGCTGCCCATTATTGGGCAGCATTAAAAAAGGAGCCCCCCCATGCCCCCCTACAAGAAAGCCGGCATCCGAGCCGCTTGGCATGACTACACGGGCACCGGCTTCACCATGATCACGCTAGTGACGGCTCCGCGCCGCCCCCTTTTTGGCCTGTGTAACCATAACGCTGTCCAGCTCTCCCCCGAAGGTCAATGCGTGAGACAAGCATGGCAGGCCATGCCCAGTTTCACACCGCAGCTCGAGGCTCAAGAACTCTGCATTATGCCCGACCACCTCCACGGCATTCTCTTTGTGAAGGAAAGACTTCCACGCACGTTGAGTGCTGTTATCCGCGGCTTCAAAAGCGGTATTACCTCTTCTTTGCGCCATCTGAACAACGACCCGACGTTCGCTGTGTTTCAAGAGGGCTTTCATGATCTCGTTTCTCTTCAGGTGGATAGCATCAAGGCCTACAGCAACTATATTCGCGACAACCCAAGGCGCTATTGCCTCAAACGGGATCACCCTAACCTCTTTACGCGCCTTGACCATCTTACCTCGCCTCTCCTTCCTAAAGGGCTGCCCTGGAAGGGCTTTGGAAATCGCTTTCTCCTCGACAAACCTTATCGCCTCGCAGTCCGAGTTTCACGTTCTGCCACGCCAGACGAGATCACCGCGAAAAAAGCTTTCTTTCTGGAAGCCATCCACCACGATGCGGTCTTAATCTCGCCTTTCATTTCGCCAGGCGAAAAGGAGATGGTGGCGCATGCGATCGAACAGGGTGGCAGCGTAATTGTATTGAAACACGAAGGCTTTCCTCCACTTTACAAACCGAGCGGCGCCTATTTTGACCTCTGCGCACAAGGGCGCCTCCTGATCCTCTCCTGTCAAGCTTACACTGGCCAGAAACAGCCCCTGACCCGCGAGGCCTGCCTCCAGATGAATGGCTGGTGCAAGGCTATACAGGGCAGTAATACAGGGCAATAATGCCCTGGGGCTAACTGTTACTGCCGCTGGCCGTTACCGCCGCTGCCCATTATTGGGCAGCTTTCTTGGCCGGCATAACACTCCCCGCTAGCAAAACAAGCCCCAACCTGCTAAGATAAAAACATTCTTAACCAGAGGAGCGCACGTCATGTATCTTCAGAAGACCACGTTCATTATTTTCGCCTGCGCAACATTGCTGAGTGCCGCACGTTTCGCCGTCACCCGGCCTAACTTTGGCGTTATCTTCGTGGATGACATGGGGTATGCCGACATCGGCCCCTTTGGCGCCTCTTAAGAAAATTGAGAAGAAGAATAAGTAATCGTCCTGTTTTGGCTTCCATGAAATTGCTCTTCCTCCAACTCCCTCGTTTGGATCATGACACAACATCGCCGGGCGAGAATACCATGCTCGCCGCAGCCTGTTTAACTGCGTCCTTGGAGCGTTCCCAGGAGAGCAGGTACTGGACGCTCCTCCCTACACCTCCGGAACAGGAGGCTGGGAGCGATCAAACCCTGCTCGAGGCTATCCTCCAAGCAGAACCGGATGTGATAGCCGCCACCTGTACCCTCTGGAACATCGAACGCACACTCCATCTTTTGAAACGTGCGCGTAAGCGTATCCCCCAACTCAAGATTGCGCTCGGCGGACCCGAGATCGCCGAGGAGCATCCGCTTTTACGTCGCGCCGTCGCTGACGCACTCTGCATCGGTGAGGGCGAACCTCTATTTCCAACGATCTTACACCATTTCCGAACCTCACCAACCGCCTCGGGCAGAAGTCCCCTTCTCTACCGCGCCAGTGACGCGAAGCCTCTACGGCTGGCAGATGCGCTGCCTCCACCTGACCATCCGATCAACAAACCCGATGCCTTTGGCATGGCCTACCTCGAAACGAATCGTGGATGCCCGATGAAGTGCGCCTTCTGCTGTTACAACCTCAGGCGAAGCGCGACAACCTGCCTGGATCCTGAGGAGGTCGCTGAACGCATCCGTATCTTACGGAAGCGAGGCGCCAAGGAGATCCGACTCGTAGATCCCACCTTCAACGCTCACCCCCGGTTCGAAGAGATGCTAACCATGATGCAAAGGATCAATCGAGACAAAAAGATCGCCTTCTTTGTCGAAATCCGCGCGGACACCCTCACCGACAAACAGGCGCTGATGATGGCCAAGGCCCATATCACCGAGGCGGAAGTCGGCGTCCAAAGCACAGATCCCAAGGTGCTCAAGATCATTCATCGTCCGCTGAATGAACAGAAGGTCTGGCGCGGCATTGAAGCCCTTCTACGTCATCACATTAAACCCACTGTTGACTTCATGTATGCCCTGCCCGCGCAGGACGCCGAAGACATGAGACGGTCACTGAATTGGCTGGCTCGCTTCGGCGATAAAATCCATCCGCAGTTTCTGCCCACGCTCCTTCTGCCAGGAACTGAACTGCGTGATCGAGCAAAAGAACTGGGGCTGCACGCGCAGAAGCTTCCCCCCTATCGCGTGCTCTCGACAGACAAGCTCACGCCTAAACAACTGGCCGAGATCGAGCAGGCGGCAGCCGAGACTCTGGGCGGCTTTGATTCGCCGACACCCCGTTTCGTCGGCAAGAGGCTCGAAGGATTATTCAACAAAAGAAAAAGGACACAAGGACGGAAGGACACAAGGACGGAAGAGAAGAATCGCAATACGCTCTACTTTGATTTTTCGTATGAGACATTTCATGAGATCTGTGAAACCATCCACGAGGCTGTCGCACGTGAACCTCATATCTTGTGGCAGTTTGTCGTGACACTCGACGAGGAGATCCCGCTCGACTTCATCGAGAGCCTGATCACCATGATACGCCGCCTTCCTTCACACTGGCTTGACCGCCTCATCTCACCGCTGAATCACAAAAAGGTCGTGTCTAGGCGACTTTTTATTAAAATTAATCCCCTTGTGACTATGGATCCCTCCTGGCTAGCAGAGGCAGAAGATCTCTTGGAAAACGCTTTTCATTAAAAATTGGCTTGTACATTTAACCGACGAAGCGTAGTATGAATATAAGTTGCTGTGTTTAATTCTAGATTCTGCAACAGAAACAAGGAGTAAAGACAATGACCTCACGTCGTCTGTTTATTGGCAAATTACTGACCCTTGCCATTGCTGCGCCCCTGATTTGCGTTGCAAAAGACAAGACAGTAGTCAAAGCGGAAAAGGAAGAAGGAACAAAAAAGACGAAGGCTTCTGTACCTAAGCTTGTCGTAACAGGTGCAACCCTCGTGGAGTGTGGCGAGAAACAAACAAAAATAACGATCAAGTGCGCCAAGTGCGGTTATAAAGCCACACTTGAAATTGACACCCCGACCGCTGACCAACCCTACACATTAGAGTGGAAATGTCCGAAGTGTGGCAATAAGCAGAACATTAAAGTCGAGGTTGCCAAAGCTGAATAACGCTCTTCCTTTTTCCGCTAGTTGAGCGTATGCGCCGTCTGCAGTTTAAAGGGCTTGAGAACGCGTTCGAGCGCCTCAGGCCCCTGCAGATACGCGAGGATGACGCCGTAGTTGGTGATAGGAACCCCTACACTCTCCAAGTCGCGTAGACGAGCTTGGAGCTTCTGCGCACTAATCATGCATCCCCCGCAGTGGATAATCAGCTTGTATTGTTCCAAATGTTTATTTTCCTGGAACTCACGTCCGAAGTTGTGTTCGACCGTCACCCCGGGATACCTCTTGGCAAAATGCTTCGGCAACTGCACCGTGCCAATATCTTCGCCGATTCGCGAGTGATTACACGCTTCGACGATCAGCACCTTGTCTCCTGACTTCATGGTCTCCAGCGCCTTCACCCCTGCGGCAAAATCATTCAGGCGTCCGCGGCTGAAATAGTTGATCATGACAATCGAGAAGGTGGTCAACGCAATATCCTTCGGACACCAGTCCTTCATGATATCCATGGCTTGCGAATCCGTGATCATCGTCAGGGGACGCGTCTGAAAATTATTCAGGAAACTATCAAAACGGTGTTTCTCTTCCTTCGCCTCCTCAAGCGTTCCACGGGCTTTCCCAAGATCCAGACGAAACGAGACCGGATAAGCCCATTGGCGCGTGATGTACTCTTCGACCATGGCTTGGGGCCGTAAGTAACGTCCAGGAGGAGTCTCAACATCCATTGGAATGATCAGCACATAATACGCGTCCCTTTTGACAAAGGGTAACAGCTCGGTCTTATCTTGCTTCGGCGTATAATTCTTCAGAATAAACTCAATCAGGTCGGCCCGACAGGTGTTATTGTTCGCCTGGAGATGGATTTTCTTATAAAAACGAAACAGGTCGAGGGCGTTTTCAGCCTGGGGCGAGTCGGACTGCGCTGGGAAGTGATTGAAGATGATCAAGATCTGCTTGTCCAGCTCGCGCGCCTTCTCAATAACTTCCTTCTCGACGTGGAGATCCTTGGTGGCAGGGTCGATGACCAGCAGAACCAGATCGCACTCTTTTAAGTCATTAAATGTCTTGTGGCGCTTCTTGTCGCCCAGTTCCCCTGTCTCATCCAGCCCAGCTGTATCGAAGAGTTTGACGGGGCCAATGCCATGAATCTCCTGGAGGGCGATCTTCGTATCCGCCGTCGTGCCAGGGGTTGGGTCAACAATCGAGGTCTCCTGCTGGGTCAGCAAGTTCATCACTGAACTCTTTCCAGAATTCATCTTACCAAAAATCCCGATGTGGTCTCTCTCGACTAGTACAGACATGCCTTGAGATTATACGCCCTCCGTCGGCATCTTGTCAAGGAAGTGGCAATACCAAAGGAGATACGATCCCACCGGCCTTGTGCCGGTGGTGAAGAAAGTTAAGCCGAAGACGGCAATATACCTTTAACGTTTGCCGCCCACCGACACAAGGTCGGTGGGCGGCAAAAAGTTAAGAGCAAAGCGTGTTCGCTTTCCTCCCTAGATCACCATCTGGTCGTTCTCGGCCTGTGCCGCACCAGCTGAAGTGGTCGCCTCCTTGGCGATGCCAAAGGCTATTATCCCAAGCTGTTGTTCAAGCACAGTCCCCAGTCCAAGAGCTTCTGCAGCATTGAAGACGATCCGAACACGGAGCGGAGCGTCTCCCTCGTTCTTGCCCCGCCGGGAAATCTCGAGCAGGAGTCCCGGATAGGGGTCTGCTTGCCGTGTCACATTGATCATCGTTGTCATGTTACGACTGTCATGATAGAGCCCCTTGCCCTCCTGAATGGAGGATGCCAACCCACGGAAGACCAACAGCATCTGGCAGAGGTCGTTGAAGTTCAGCTTCACGATCACGCGACTCTTCCAGTCAAACGTCGCATGCTGCCGGGTGCCTTGTTCGGCAGAGCCGATGGCGACGCTCTTTTGTTGCGCAAGGGTCATGAAGACAACGCCCTCGCGCTCACCACTGGCCGGAATCACTTCAAATTGCACCGCACTGCCAGTGCCTTTGCTATTTGCATGATAGAAAGAAAGCCGCGGACGGTAGGCCCGAAAAATATTCTCCTCCTCTGCGCGCTTCTGTGAACTGCCCTGTGTGTTTGTCTCTGTATTCATGGTTCTCTCCCTTTTGTTAGTTAGTTATTTGCTCTTACGACTCGTTCATAAGAACACCAGTAACATAACATACAGGGAAGAGAAAGATGTCGCTTTCAAAGCGACATTTTAAATTATTTACGCGAACAGTAGCGGCTGATTGAAATCGTACAGCGCATCATTGATCTTGAAGAGATCATAGATGTTCCGTTCAAGAAAATATTGAATGATCAGATCAAACGGCGAACAGCGTCCAAGCGTAAAGCCTGCCGATGAGAGGAGATCGCGTGTCTCGGACAACGAGAGATGCAAGGCCAGCGCAAAGGCGATGACCGTTGTCTTGCTCGGATGATAACTCGTATCACTGCGGATCTTCGAGAATAGCTTGCGATCAATGTGCGCGCGCTTATAGACCTCGACCTCGTCGAGTCCGCTCTTTTGAATGTAGTTCAGCAGACAGCGCGAAAAGGGAAGCGCGGTCCGCGCCAGATAGGCTGAAAGATCAGCAGGCGCTTCACAGATATCCATACCTGTTGCAGCCTCTTCCGGCAACGCGTGCACGGCCAGATAATCACGAATCAGATGGAATGTTTCCGACGTCAGACGCACCTGCTGTCCTTCAACCTGCGACCCCTCATATAAGAGGCTGTCTGTACTCATGCCTACGACCTTTCTCATTATTTATTAAACGACAACCGAAATGTTACCGAATCACCTGTTCCAAGGCAAGATTGTTTAATCCCACGCTTAGTTTCATGAATTGAAGACGCAAAGACTGATAGACTTCAAGACCCAAAGGAAAGACGGAAAAGACTTTTTAGTCTTCATCCTTTGAGTCTCTTCGTCTTCAAGTCTTGGCGTCCTTAACTAAACATCATCTTTGCGACCAGCGCTGCAGCGATGGTTGCCACACCGCAAATAACCCCGCCCCAAATAATATCAATCACGACAAGCTTGATGGGCCAGCGCCGAAGCGTCGCGCGGTTCGTCAGATCATAAACACTGTAGACTGTCACGCCGAAGAGCGCGCCCCACAGGAGTGCTGTGACGAGCAGATTCGCGGGGTTAACCTGCGGCAGCGCGAAGAGCACCACCCCTGCTGGCAGGGCGAGGTAGACGCCAAGAGCCGAGCCAAGCCGCGGCTGAATGGAATTTCCATCAGGAGTCGTACGTGCCATATCGCCCATCTCTTTCAAGTAGAACGCCTTCATCAGCACCACAATCCAAAGATAGTCGAGCGCAATAAATAAAGGTAAGATCGCCCCAAAGATTATAAGTCCGTTTATCATAATGTCACTCCATCATTCCATGGTTCCTATACCCCGGCTTCGCATAGAGCAGTTGTTCCACTGTAATGAACTGCTCGGCAAAGGCACCTTCGCAATAACAGAAATAATACTCCCACATTCGGCAGAAGTGTTCATCATAGCCGAGTGCTTTTACGGCGGCCAGCTTAGCCAGAAAGCGCTCGCGCCAACAGTGTAGCGTGCGCACATAATGAGGGGTCATATCCTGAAAGTGCACGAGTCGCATGTCTGTGCACGTTCCAACCGCGCGGGTCATCGCGCCGACCGAAGGACAACACCCGCCAGGGAAGATATAGGTGTTGATAAATTCAGGACACTTAAGATATCCCGCATACTCCCAATCGGGTACGCTGATGGCTTGGATCAGCGCAAGCCCGTCAGGCTTTAAAATCTGGCTACAGGTTCGGAAGTAATCGGGCAGGAAACGATCGCCTACGGCTTCGATCATCTCGATGGAAACTAGACGATCATACTGTCCCTTTAAATCTCGATAATCCTGTTTGAGGAGCGTAATGCGACCCCCAAGCCCAGCCTCATGAATGCGATGCGCTGCTAAATCGTGCTGCCGGGTCGAAATCGTCGTGGTCGTCACTGGACAGCCATAATGGCGAGCTGCATGGATAGCAAATCCACCCCAACCTGTTCCAATCTCGATCACGTGCGTGTCTGGTGTGAGTCGAAGCTTTTTGCAAATCAGATCAAATTTGGCTTTCGAGGCATCTTCTAAGGTCGTGGTGGGTGTAGCGAAGTAACCGCAAGAATAGGCCATCGTGGAGTCTAGGAAGAGTTGATACATCTCATTCCCGAGGTCGTAATGCGCGGCAATATTTCGCCGACTCCCCCTCCGTGTATTATCATGAAGGCGATAACAGAGAAGCTGTATCGCTTGAGCAAAACGCGCCAGACCCTTGTCAAGATTGTCACGGGTTTGACGATTTAACACTAAAATACGGATGAGGGCCGTGAGCTCATCACAATCCCATCCCCCTTCCATATAGGCCTCGCTAACACCAATACTCCCGCCAAAGGCAGCCTGTCTGTAGAACCCAGGATCGTGGATGCATACCGTAGCAGAGGGGCCTGTGGTTGGATTTCCAAACGTCATTCGCACCTCCCCCTCGACAAGGGTGAGGCATCCGAGGCGGATCTTAGAAAGATTTTTTAAGACCGCTTTCCGCGCCCAGCGGGTCACAAACCCCATCTTTGTGCGGTTGTCAGGCGATAAACAATGTTCTGTCTTCATGGAGTATACAGTCCCTCCTTGACCGTAGCGTGTGCGGGGTGGGAATAGAAAGGAACCCCTTTGCATTTCAGGCGCAAGGCCTGCCAGTAGATCGCTGTGACAATACGGCCCGTCATGCAAGGCCAGCGTAACAGAGACTGAGCCATGGTCTTTGCATCGAGCGGACGGCGCTCCAGTCCTAGGGTGACATCGAACACGATAGATCCCTCACGGTAGAGATCCATGCAGACGAGCAATTCCTCATCCGGATCCGTAAATTGCCAGACGTAGTGGAGATCAAGCGGCATGAAGGGGGAGACATGGAACTCCTTGTCGAGTTCAAAGCGATACAATAATTTGTCATCAGGCCCTTGCCGCGCATCCAATGCGCGCGCATATTCCTCGCCCCATGGCGTGTTGTGGACCTCTGTGACGATGGCCTCAAGCGTTGTGTTGTCTTCCGCATAGCAATAGTAGACACTGAGAGGGTTGAAACAATAACCTAAGTAACGCAATTGTGTGAGAACCCGGATGGCTCCTTTCGGCGTGAAGCCGAGT
>CAIZQW010000161.1 GCA_903935195.1 uncultured bacterium | reverse complement strand
GTCTCACCCGGCAAGAGCACCGTGAGGTCACCCGCAAGGATCTCCATGAGCTCTTTCGCATCCGTTCCGAAGGTATACTCGCCAGGCAACATGATGCCCAGCGTCTTCTTGGAACCATCCGCGAACAAGACGGTGCGGCTTGTCACCTTGCCGTCCGAGTAGATATTCGCCTTCTTGATCACCGTCACATTTTTGAATTCGCTCATCTTATTTCTCCTAAAGAAGTTTACGCGTAAAGGACTTCCTCCTTTTCAGCATCCCATAACGATAACGCTCGCCTCTCTTAAAGGCAAGCCTGATTTATTGCCAACCTGCTTGACACTTATTTCGACTTCTGGCAGACTATTAAGCACTTCATCGCATCGCTGACAGCGCCGGTCGGTTCATAGCAGGCAGATGTCTGCGCCAACCACCTGAAGAGCGTGCATGATGTTTCACATAGAAAAGGAGATCTATCATGGCAAAGAATCATGATGCAAAGCGGGATGAGAAGAAAAAACCCACCAAGACGTTGAAGGAAAAGCGTCAGGAAAAGAAGGCTAAAAAAGAAGCCAAGTAGAATTTATCCTTCTAGACTAGACATCCAACATGAACAGTTGAAGTTTATGTTGGCTGTTTTTTTGTCATCACGCGCCGTTTTCTCCGCAAAGAATGCGGAGATTAAATGTCCTATTCTCCGCAGAGGCGCTGAGGAGATTTTTTCGACAGGATTTACAGGATTGATAATTTTTACCGCAAGGAACGCAGAGAACACAGGGAAAAGAGTTGTACATCTGATTTCGAAACAAAGAATTTAGAAGTTGATCTTTGAGATCTTTGTGTTCTTTGCGGTTAAATCAAATCAAGTTATAGTTAAGACGCGTGCGCTAATCGCTGCACAGGCAACCGGGCTGCCAGACATGATGCTCGCGCGCCAGGAGTTTATCGGCGGCCTCCGGACCCCAACTACCACGCGGATAAGTAGTCAGAGGAGACGCGTCTGCCGACGACACCCAGCCTGTCAAAATCGGATCGATCAACTGCCAGGCCGCCTCGATATTATCACTTCGCGTGAAGAGCGAGGCATCCCCTTTGATCGCATCCAGAAGCAAGCGCTCGTACGCATCCGGGAACGCGTGGCCGCCGAAGGCCTTGGGATAGTCGAAGTCCATATTGACGGAATGGGACTGATCGATCGTGTCCGGCACCTTGGTTTCAAAGCGCAGGTGGATCCCCTCATTCGGCTGAATGCAGATCGAGAGCATATTCGGACGTGAGTTCTCTCGCTTATGGAGATTGAACATGACATCCGGCGGCGGTACAAACTGAATAATGATATGGCTGCTCTTCTGGGCGAGCGCCTTGCCAGAGCGAAGATAAAAGGGGACCCCCTGCCAGCGCCAGTTGTCAATATAGAGTTTAATCGCGGCAAAGGTGGGCGTTTGCGAATCGGGTGCGACACCGGGTGTCCCCGTGTACCCTTCGTATTGGCCGCGCACCGTATCCGAGAGGAGGATCGGCCGTATCGCGCCCAGCACTTTGGCCTTCTCGTTACGGATCGCCTCGGCATCCAAGGAGGCAGGAGGCTCCATGGCCGCAAGCGCGAGGAGTTGGAGCAGATGGTTCTGGAACATGTCGCGCAACACACCTGCCTGGTCATAATAACCGGCACGCGTTCCGACATCAATCTTCTCCGCAACCGTGATCTGCACATTCGCCACATAGCCGCGGTTCCAGAGCGGCTCAAAGAGGGTGTTTGCAAAACGGAGGAAGAGAATGTTCTGGGCTGTCTCCTTACCGAGATAGTGATCGATCCGGAAGATTTGCTCCTCCCGGAAGACCAGATGGATCTGCTCATTTAACGCTTTGGCTGACGCCAGGTCGTTTCCAAAGGGCTTCTCGATCACGATACGACGCTTGCCCTCCTTCTCGCTGTTCATCCCTGTTGCCGCCAGATGTTCGCAGATAGGTCCATACAGATCAGGCGCCGTGGCCAGATAATAGAGACGATCCGACGCGCCCTTTTCCAGTCGATCCAACATCGTCTTCAAGAGGTGAAAATCCTGGACGGCGTCCAGATTACAGCGACAATAGGTGATGCGCTCCTCAAAAGCCTTCCACTCCCCCTCGTCAAAGGCATGCGCGCCATGTTCCTTGACACCCTCACAGAGACGTGCTCGGAACTGCTCGTCCGTCCACTCCCGACGTGCGACCCCCACGATGCGAAAGTCTCCCGGCAGGCGCTGCTTCCTGTAATTGCTGAAAAGCGCAGGAAGCAGTTTCCGGTGCGTCAAGTCGCCGGACGCACCAAAGATCACGAGGGTGATCCCGTTTGGGGAATGATTCGTAATACTCATAAGCTAACCTCTAGCTGCACTGGAATGCTGGAATAGGGGAATATTGGAATGATGGGTGAAGACGAAATACCGTCTCTGGAGGGCCACGCTTTGTCGTGGCCGGGCGCGACAGGGCGCGTCCCTCCAGCGGGGGGTCTTCTTCCGTGATTCCAATTTGATAGGTCGACCTATCATTTTTCATAGATCAATCTATCAAACATGAGTCAGTTTAAATTCTCCTCATCCGAAAGTCAAGGTTGCGCCTTGTTTTTTTGAGGACACAAAGGATGAAGACCCAAAAGTTTATTGCCGCAAATGCACAGTCTCACACTTCATGAAGTGTGAGACTGTTGATTGTAAATTGTAGCATCCCCTTTAGCGACGACACGGCTGTTAAGCGTGAGCCAGGGCAGATGGAGAGCGGCGCTTTGATTTTCTAGAATCCTTCTTTCCCTCTCGCAGAACATCCACGCAGAACGAATTGAGGCTCTCCCCCGCACCGAGGGCTTTTAGGTAAAGCAGACGATGAAGGTCTGCACCAACCCGAACAACAAATTTTCCAGAAAACTCACGGCCCACCGTGGCCTCTGGAAGTTTGTCGCCGTCTTCCTGATAGTTTTGTATCCACTCCTCGACGACGTGGCAGAGTTCCTTGTAAACCTTGGCTTCATCCGCGCCGTGGACACCGCCGAGCATCAGGCCAGGGCACGAGCCTACATAGCAGTTGTCCTCGTTTGACCATTCGACGATTTTAAGGTAATTGTCGCTAAGTTTCATTTTTTCACCTCTTGCAATGCTTTTGACAGTGCCTTTTCCTGATACGGTTTCACATCTTCTCCCGTGCCGCCACTAATCGTGATGTGAACACCTGCTGGATGTCTAAAATTTCTGTGACTCCCCTTGCCCCCTCGGTCAATGAATCCGGCTCGGATGAGGTCACGGATGATTTCTTTGACTTTTCTTGGCATGGTTTTATGGTACTACTATGATACTATAGTTGCAAGTTCAAAATGAAATAGAACATTGGTCACTACTTACACGCCGATGCCTTCGAAGAGCACCGTGGACATATAACGTTCGCCGGCATCGGGGAGGATGACCACGATGGTCTTGCCTGCGAAGGCCTCTTCTTTGGCCAGTCTAACCGCGGCGGCTGCGGCGGCGCCGCACGAGATACCGACGAGAATGCCCTCTTCCATCGCAAGTCTCCGTGCGAAAGCGACAGCCTCCGCACTATCAACCTGCTCGACGCGATCCACAATCGAAAGATCCAGGGTGTCGGGAATAAAACCTGCGCCAATGCCTTGGATCTTATGCGGACCCGGCTTCAATTCCAGTCCGGCCAGCTTCTGGCTGATGACAGGGCTTTCCTTCGGCTCCACTGCTACGGAGATGATCGCTTTGCCCTTGGTACGCTTGATAAAACGCGAGATGCCGCTGATGGTGCCGCCTGTGCCGACGCCTGCGACGAGCACATCAATCGCACCT
>CAIZQW010000160.1 GCA_903935195.1 uncultured bacterium | reverse complement strand
GGTGATCAAGAAGGCGAATATCTACTCGGACGGCAAGGTGACAAGCCACACCGTCTTGTTCGCGGATGGTTCCAAGAAGACGCTGGGCATCATGTTGCCTGGCGAGTATACCTTCGGAACGGATGCGAAAGAGCTCATGGAGATCCTTGCGGGTGACCTCACGGTGCTCTTGCCGGGTGAGACAACCTGGAAGACCATTCGGGGTGGCGAATCCTTCAATGTGCCAGCAAACGCGAAGTTCAGCCTGAAAGTTTCGACCGTGACCGACTATTGCTGTTCGTATGGCTGATTGGGATAGGCAACCGCTGAGCTTGACTCTCATTTCTTAAAAGGGTACTCTAGCAACCTCAGAGATGAAAAAGGGATTACACATGATCGGGCGCATCCTTGTGGTGTTTCTCACGGCTGTTTGGCTGCAAACAGTTGTTCACTCCGAGGTGTGTCATGAGGACGAGGGAGAGGCGACACATAGCCATTCGTGTGCTACATCATCGACCTGTACGTGTGTGTACCATACGCCGATGGCTCAGCTGGAGGTGGCGCAACCTTGTCTTGTGCTGTGTGTGACGACCTGGGTGGCCCCTACGGACGAGACCGTCCATTCCTTTCTTCTTCCCGATGACATCTTCCGACCTCCAGTCTTGAACGTTTGAGTGTGGGCGGAGAGGGATTTGAATTCCTTCTTCGTGTTCATTGTTTAACGTTCGTTTCTTGGAAGGTTGTCGCATGATCTCAAATTCTTTCCCCTTGCGGGTGATCTTGTTTCTATTCTCTCTCTCGCTTCTCCCCTTCTTACTCTCGGCTGCGGAGCCTGCTCCGTCGCGCTCGATTACGGTGGAGGAGTGCCTTGCGCGTGCTGTTTCGCAGCGGCCTGAACTTAAAGCAGCTCCCATTAAAACCGAGGCCGCGCGGCATCGGGCGAAACAGGCTGGCCACTACTTAAATCCTAAATTCCAGACAGAAGTCGAAGATTTTTCCGGCGATAAGGATCAGCGGGATTTTAAGGCGGCCCAGACCACGCTCTCCTTTGTCCAGGAACTGGAATTAGGCCAGAAGCGCAAGCATCGTGTTGCGGCCGCAGAGGCGGAGACAGCCGCCAGCAAGGCAGAAGAAGCCGTGCAGCGCATGGAAATCGTCTTTGAAACGCGTCAAGCTGCATGTGCTGTACTCGTCGCGCAGGAGAAAATCCACTTGGCCGAAGAGCTACTGACGATCACCCGCGAAATCGAGGCAACTATCTTTGCTAAAGAACAGGCTGGTAAGGTGACGGCACTGGAAACGGAACGGGCGCACACGGAAACCGTCCGGGCGGCCCTGGAACTTCAGGAACGTCAGGCGGAGCAAAGAGAGGCAGTCCATGAATTGGCCCTCTGCTGGGGAGAGACTGAACCGACGTTCGACCTTGTCGCGGGGTCGCTGGATATCCCTGTCCAGGAATTGCCAGCCTTGGATGGACTTCTGTCGAAGGCGGCAAACCATCCGGCCCTTCAGGTGGCAAACTCCGAGTTGCAGGTCCTGGAAGCTCACGTCAAGGTGGAGAATGCCGCCCGTATCCCGAATCTTGAAGTGGCAGCAGGTGTCCGGCGTTTTGAGGATTCCGACGGGTATGCCGTTGTCGCTGGCATCGGTATCGAGTTGCCGCTTTTCAACACCAACCGTGATGCAGTCAAGGCCGCACAGTCTGATGCGGAAGTTGCACGTCTCAAGACGCTCGCCGCTCGCATCAAGAATGAGGGGGCTCTCCGTCGTCTCTACGCTCGGCTGAAGGCGTTGGCGGAGAAGGATGCCGCGCTGCGGACGACTGTCCTGCCCTCAGCCTCGCGAGCGCTTGCGTTGATCCGGGAGGCGCATGAACAGGGCAAGGCCAATTATTTGGATGTGCTGGAAGCCCGCCGCGAAGTGGCAGCAGCTCGCCTCGGACTGATTGAAACGGCGAAGGAGTATCACACCTGTCGCATGGCGTTGGAAGAACGTGCCGGAATCGTCACGCCTGAAAGCAAATGAAAGCCCATCAACACCCCTTACAAACTAGGAAAGCTATGAAAACACAAACCCTGATTACACTTATTCTGACGACCTTCCTCTCTCCTCTCTTTGCAGCTGAACCCTGCGCGGATGGTTGCGGCTCGCATGGCGCTGCAGCAAAGCCCAAAACACTCGATGAACTTTTTAAGGTTCAATGTGAACATAAAATTCCGCAAAGCGCTTGCGATGAATGCCGTTATGAATTAGGGCTCGTCAAGCTCGATCCCTCGCTCATCCGTTCGGAAGGAAATACAAACGGACTTATCGTCCTTGACGTTGTGAAGAAGCAGTCTGCCCAGTCATTGCTGACGCTGAATGGCGAGATCGCCTTGAATGAAACAGCGCTTGCACATGTCTCACCGCGTGTCGCAGGGGCTGTGAAGACGATTAAGGTGGACTTGGGCCAGCAGGTCAAGAAGGGTGATGTGCTTTTCGAGATTGAGAGTCCGGAACTGGGACTCGCGATTGGCATGTGCAGGAAGAACAGGGCGCTGGCCGCTTTGGCTCTGAAAAATGTTGAACGCGAGAAAACCCTTGTCGCCAGAAAATTGAGTCCGGAGGTGGACCTGATCGAGGCCCAGATGAAATATGATGAGTACCGCATCGAAGTGGAGTCTGCCGAGAATGCCCTCCGCGTGATGGGGCTTGATGAGGTAACGCTGGAGACCCTGACCTCGGATCGCGCAAGCGGCAAACACTTCATGCTGCCTGTCACCGCTCCGCAGGATGGCATCGTGATTCAAAAGCATCTGGATCCCGGAGAGGCGACAGCATCTGGCAAGGACGTACTGACCATCGCAGACCTCTCTTCTGTCTGGGTGTGGCTGAATGTTTACGAGCAGGATCTTGCTCGTCTTCTCGGTGAAGCAAAGAAAGGGAGTCCTCGCGTCCGTATCACGACGCTCGCCTTTGCGGAAAAGACCTTTGAAGGCGAGATTAATCTGATTGGCTCGATGTTGGATGAGCATGACCGGACGGTCAAGGTCCGTGCCGTG
>CAIZQW010000159.1 GCA_903935195.1 uncultured bacterium | reverse complement strand
TGTGTCAATCAACGTAAACGGGAATATCAATAAGCTAAAAGTGTATAAAAAAACGCTGATCAAGGGGATTTATACCCTGCCGAAGGGCAACTCGCTCCTTTTCCAAAATAAATAGATCCTCCTTCGGTGCGGTGCTGACCCATTGTTTAACAGCGAACTGCACAGCCAGCCTTTAGAAATAAGAACGCGCGGATCTAAAGAATATTTTTAGTGTAACACGAGCAAAAAACTCCAACAAGTTTCGCATTGTTAAAACAGACTTCGCATTGCACCGGTCTACCATTTAGATTCTTGACTGTTGTCGCCCTAGGCTATAACCTAATCACAGTTTCCATCGGAGAGTGGCCTCCCCGTGAAGCCGGCTCAACAACAGTGGTATACCAGACATAATGAAAGAACCTGACAAAAAGACGTGCCCAGAGCGGACAACATCAACAAGCCTCGCCATATTCGCCTTCCTCTTGTTGTCGTTTCAGGGATTTGCATGTCCGGTGATCATTGAAATGTATCGCGGATTTGCGCTTGAACTGGAGTGGCCACTTTGCCTTCTGAGCGTTGTGCATTGGTACTGGACGGTGCCTCTGGGCATTCTCTCTGCCGTGGCATTGGCATGGAAGGCTAAGCACCTACCTAGCAGGCTGAATCGCATCATTGATCTTGTGGTCTTTTTGATTCTTCTGGCAGAAGCAGGATTTGGAATCTGGATCCTCTGCTTTAAAGGAGCAGGAGGCATGAGCCCGATAGTGGAATAGCGCATCGTTCGATGTCATTTCATTTGACGCAACCTGATATTTAGCTTCAACTGTTGACGGAGGCGGAGGGGTCGTAGTTCCACATTCTACAAATCGAACGCATGGCGTGACTTCTCCTAGGATTTAAGGGTTTTCCTGTATGCCTTACTCAAGCCCTTTTTTTCTTTCAAATGCAAATTCATCCGCTTCGCGGCCTGCGACAGCGGTGTTACACATGTAATCATACGAACGAGTATACCCATTTTTGTCTCAGATATTCAAGATGAACTTTTCCCGCGGCAACTTGGTTTCGAGTAACAAGACTCTAACTTAATCTCAAATGTAGAATGAGGATCTACGACCCCTCGGCCTCCCACGCTTCGGTGTCCCCGCGCTGCGGATGCGGTTCACTTCAGGTTCATGCAGGCGGAACGCGTCACACATCTCATTCAGGCTGGATGCGCCAGAGAGATGCCCATAGAGCAAGGCGAGGACGTGACTGAATGCGCTGAACTTCCGTATGTCAGCCCCCGCCTCCCGCGCGAGAAGATCGACGAGGCCATACGGAATCCACTGGACAATCTGACTCAGCGTGATATACGCTGTTTTCGTTGGCTTTGGGGGCGCTCCTTCGTGGGCGCTGATGAGCGCGTTCAACCGCGCTTGATAATGGTTATGTTTTTTCATTTGCGGCTGTAGGCTACAGCCGCGACCGTACCCAAAGCCAGCACTATTTTCGTGTTTCACAAATAGTTAATTTCGTGATTGACTATTTTGCCCCCCGCATAATATGTGCCAATCATAGGTGCTGGAATGTTTCCGGCAAACCCTATGGGATGCTAGTGACTCTCTTTGGGAGCTGGTGGCCTCATGGCTGCTACTGTGGTGACCAACTCAGGAACTCTGGCAGTCACGATTGATGGAAGTCAGTCGCCTGCTTGTGGACGTTTGGTCGTGACCGGTAATCTGCATCTGAACAACACTACCCTGAATGTCACGGTTGGCGCAATAGCAACGGAACCCTGTGTGATCGCGTCTTATCCTGCTAATAAACTCAGCGGCGCGTTTGCGGTGACGAACGGCCTCTCAGACACGTACAGACTCGAGATGAATTACAAAGGCCTGAATCAAATTGCGCTTGTATATACTGCGGCTGGTACACTCATCCAGTTTAAGTAAGAGGAGCAGTTCTAAAGTTCTAAAATGCTAAAGTGCTAAAGTGTGTTAATTGGGACTTCTGAAAAACGTGCGGTGCTCCGGTGCCGCACGTTTTTTTTGTTCAATCAGTTCTTTCGAGATTATCGATAGCGATCCCGAGGTTTAACCCTGGCGCGGC
>CAIZQW010000158.1 GCA_903935195.1 uncultured bacterium | reverse complement strand
GAACAATAAGGTGTTTAACCCATGGGGGAACGGGGGGAAAGAATATCCTCCTGCGCGGATACGGCTACGGAGGACAGGTCCAACATTCAATTTTTAGCATCCGAAAATCGCGAAAGACACGAATGAATAACTGTATCGCGTCCGGCGGCTGCCGGACCACAACGAAGAGAAATATTCTTAACTTCTCATATTCCTTGTGGCTTCGTGGTTCGGCAGCTGCCGGATGCGTGACAATCTGGTCTGGTTATAGGCAAAGAAGTTGAGCCTTGAATAGCAAAGTCGTAAAACAGTATACTTGAACGAACGATGAATGACCGTTCATGGGGTGGGCTACAATCTCGGGTTAGGCAGTGCAGGAGAACGGTTTTTTACTTCTTGGAGTAACGAATATGAAATTGGATGCTGAGTTTTGTGAAACGCGATGTCCGGTCTGTACACGGGCACGCAAAGGGAATGCTTTGGCAAAAATAATCCAGAAGCTGGAAATGCTACTCACGTTTGGTGGCTGTCCTGCTGGCCGTGACCGTCAGAAGAAATACGGCGTGAACCCCAACGAGGGCAGGCCATGAAAATACCTGCCGCTGACAATATGGGGCTTTCTGAGCGAGGCGACGGGGTCTTTATTCCCTTGAGCTCAAACAATAACGATAAAGGATCGCTTTTTGCGGGTTCCCTTTTTTCAGGCGCGACGTTAGCGGCCTACCGTGCGACAGAGCGACTTTTCGAGGGGAGGGGGCTCAAAGGTGAACTCGTTGCGAAGACGGCATCTATTAACTACCTGAAACGGATAACTACGGACGGATTGGCTGTCGCGTCCCCTGTTGCTGAGCCTCTTTTGAAGCCAAATGGCAATTACACCGTGACGATGAGAGCCCGTGTTACCGACACCGCAGGCGTCGTCGGGGCCGAATTGACGGCAGAATTCATCTTACTTAAGAAAGTTGATTAAACCTCAAAATGGTGGGTTGACCCGTCCGGCCGGATATGTTAATGTAAATGACTCATTTTTTGACGAGAAAGGTAGGAACAGTCCACTATGAAGATGACATGGCAACCCTCGAAAATTAAGCGCGTCCGTAAGATCGGTTTTCGCGCACGTATGGCGACCAAGGGCGGTCGCAAGGTATTGAACGCCCGTCGGGCCAAAGGGCGTCTGCGTTTGACGCAGGTGTAATCACGTGGCCGAGGGCGTCATGGTTGATGCGACTCGGACTATAGAAACGGTGCCCAAGCCGCTTCGTTTGAATCGTCTTGTCTCTGCACAGTACAAAACTGTGTTTGGACATAAACATTCCCTCTATGGGCAGACGATGTCAGTTTGGGTGGCGCCTTCCAGCGATGCCGACCGAAAGGTCGGCGTTATTGTTTCCAAGCGGATCTTTCGGCGTGCGGTCGATCGCAATCGGGCCAAGCGCCTGATGCGCGAGGCTTTTCGGCTGACAGCACCTTCTTTGGTGACGGGTGTGCATATTGTGTTGATTGCCCGTTCGGGTATCAAGGACAAGAAATGCGCTGAGGTTATGAAGGACTTTGAGCGGATTGCGAAGCGAGCAAAACTGTGGGGGCCTACCGTTAGATGAGGTGGGAGTGGCAGTGGCATGAAAGCAATACTCTCTTTGCTGAATAAAAGTTTCTGTGCGCTCTTGATCATGGTTGTAAGAGCCTATAAAATCATGATCTCGCCACTGATTGGGCCCTGTTGCCGTTTTGAACCGACCTGTTCGACCTATTGCATTGATGCTTTACGGACACATGGTTTCTTCAAGGGGCTTTGGTTGACCGTTTGCAGGCTTTGTCGTTGTCGTCCCTTTGGACCTTCGGGGTATGATCCTGTCCCTGAGAAGCATAAAAGCCCACCGCCTAGGGGCGGATGCAGTGGCAGTAGGCAGTAGCAGTTGGCAGTGAGACCATAACCCCGAGAATAAACGAACCAGTACTTTTATCAACGAATTAAACGAATTGAACGAATTCCAATTAGCTTAATTCGTTTAATTAGTTGAAAACCGTTGAAGTTATACACAAGAAAGTGATGAAGCGAGTATGAATACGCAAGAGAAGATTATTGCAGGACTTTTGGCGGTTTTTTTGGTCGGCTGGCTTTTTTATAGCCAGACCCAGCAGGTCAAGGAGGCGAAGCTTCGCGCAGCTCAGCAGGCAACTGCCCAGAAGGCTGGTACGCTTCCACCGGAAGCTCCGCAGACGAATGGGGTTGCGCCTATACTGACCGCACCGCCGGCGAGCCTTGTGGCGACACCCGCAGTCGCTTTGCCGGCCACACCCCGCGTACCTGAAGAGCTAGTCGAGCTTTCGGATGACGAGGTGCGCGTTTCCATCTCTTCCCATGGCGCTGTTGTCAAGAGTGTCCAGTTGAGTCAGTTCCCGACGAAACCTGGCAAGATCAGCGATTCCAACCCCCCGATGGTTCTGGATTATGCTGTTGCTCCTGCTTTAGCGCTGAGTGGACTTCCGGGCATTGCCTCCGATGCGCCCTATCAACTGACGAAGGATGCTTCTGGACGCATCATCACCTTGAAGACCGTTACAGCACAGCAGGTCGAGGTGACCCGTCGCATTGAGTTGCACAAGAATTACCAGATTGCCGTCACGGATACGGTACGAAATATGGGTGCTGAGCGGTTGCTGATTGGCACAAACGAAATTTGCATTGGCGTGATGCACAAGGAGCACTCGGCTCAGGCGGTCTTGTCTGTGGACTCCCTGCCAGTTGCAGAGAAGGCGAAGACTAAGTATTGGGGCTCTGAGGATTTGACAAAGACCTATTTGCTGGGTGGAAGTGTGGGTGGATGCGGGGGTTCCTCGTCCGCAGCAGGACTGCCCGAAAGCTTGACAATCCCTGTGGTAGAGTCTCAGAAATGGGTGGCGCTTAAGTCACGCTTTTTTGTCAGCGCCCTGACGGCCAGCGAGACGAATAGCGGTTTCTCGCTGAAGACCGTACGCGACATGAAACAGCCGAACTTCTCTCTCACGGTGCTCTCGGCAAATATGGTTTTCCCTGGTCGTTCTTTGGAACAAGGTGAAGCGATGACGCGTAATTACACGCTCTTTGTCGGACCCAAAAAGCTCTCGCTTCTCAGGAGCATGGGGAACAAGATGGAAGATGTGATGAATTTTGGCTTCTTCTGGTGGTTCTGTGAGTTGTTAGTCCCGACCCTTAACTTCTTCCACTCGCTGATTCCGAACTACGGTGTTGCAATCCTTCTGCTGACGCTTTTGGTACGGATCATCTTCTGGCCGTTGACCCACAAGAGTACGGTCAGTATGAAGAAAATGCAGGAACTTCAGCCCAAGCTCAAAGAGATCCAGGCCAAGTTCAAGGACAACCCGACGAAGATGCAGCAGGAGACTTGGGCCTGCTACAAGGAGAACAAGGTAAATCCTTTGTCCAGCTGTCTGCCCATGTTGATCCAGATTCCCGTCTTCATTGCACTCTTTACCGTTTTGCAGAGCGCCGTGGAATTGCGCTATGCGCCCTTCCTCTGGATAAATGACTTAAGTGAGCCTGAGAATCTCTTCCTCGGGATGATACCCTATGTTGGTGCCCTCAATATCCTCCCGATCCTCATGGCTGGGACCATGGCCCTGCAGACCTATCTGACGCCTTCAGCCGGTGATCCTGCCCAGCAAAAGATGATGCTGATCATGATGCCGATTATGATGCTCTTCATGTTCTACAGCTTCCCCTCGGCATTGTCCCTCTACTGGACTGTCAGCCAAGTGCTCTCGATTGTTCAGATGCTGATGATCCGCCGCACGGTGGCGCATGAGCATCCCTCTGTAGAGATCCTGCCGCCTGATGAATCCATGACCCGCCAGCAGCGTCGCGCTGCAACGCGATAAAGAGAATTACACGAAGCGAATACGCTTATTCCTTATTGCGTGATTACCTTATTTTTTAGACTTACTGACACTTCCAGACTTATTGACACTTACTGACACTCATTACCTGGCTTATAGTTCGACTGTTAATCATGAGTACTCTGGTGCAACAACTGACATCGTTGGCGAATCCGAAGGTGAAGCATGTGGTTAAGCTTCGCCAGCGGTCGCATCGTGATGAGGCCGGGCAGATGCTGGTGGAGGGGTATCGCGAGTGCAAGCGAGCCTTGGACAATGGATACCAGCCTGAAATGCTCTTCTTTTGCGAAGAGCTCTACCTTAAAAATCTGAATGAGCCAGAGATTGTCCGTCAATGCCAGGAACGTGGGGCGGAGCTCTATGCCTGTTCCAAGCCTGTCTTTGAAAAGATGGCCTATCGTGAGCGTCCGGAGGGGTTGCTGATCGTCGGACCGCAATGCAGCCGCAAGCTTGCTGATCTCCAGTTGCCTGAACATGCGTTGGTCGTGGTGGCGGAATCCATTGAGAAGCCCGGAAACCTTGGGACGATCTTGCGTTCAGCAGATGCGGCAGGGGTTCATGCCGTCATCGTGTGTGATCGCTGTACAGACATTCACAATCCGAATGTGGTCAGGGCCTCGACTGGCACCCTTTTCTCCCTTCCGGTCGTTGAAGCGGAGAGTGATGAAGCGATCGCCTATCTGAAGGAGCGGGGGTTCTGCATCCTCGCCACCACGCCCCACACGGAGAAATTGCACTCTGAAGTCCCTTTGACGGGTAATGTGGCCATTGTCGTGGGAACCGAGCAATATGGGTTGACTGAAAAGTGGATGAATGCAGCCGATTTCCGGGTACGGATCCCGATGTTTGGACTGGCGGACTCCCTCAATGTGTCCGCCGCCACCACCATCCTCCTCTTCGAGGCTGTCCGTCAGCGCATACAAGCCAAACAGCTCGTGGTCAAGCCTGCCGAAGCCTGGCACGGCGAAGCCACTTTTGACGAGTAAAAACGTTTTGGAGTGCGCGCGGCAAGCGGTATCCCGCGCGACGCCGCTTTTGGGGTGTCTGTAGACCGAGTAAAGCGGTGCCGCCGTTGGTTGTCACCGCACTCCAGATCGGGCGGTTTTGGAGTGCGCGCGGCAAGCGGTATTCCGCGCGACGCCGCTTTTTAATAAAAAATAAGGGTCGAATGCAAATGAGCAACAAAGAAGCACAACCGACGGGTTGGCATCATGCGCCTGTCCATAAACTGCACGGCCGAGGAGCTTACATGGTGACATGTGGGACTCTTCACAAGGTAGGCATTTTAACCACCCCGGAACGGCTGACTGAGTTCCAAAACCTGCTTTTCTCGTATGCTAATAAGTTCGGATGGCAATTACAGGCTTGGGCCGTGATGAGTAATCATTATCACTGGATTGGACTCTCGCCAGAGAACGAGCCTGATGCACGGTCACTAAAGATGCTGGTTGCCCAATTGCATGAAGTGTCAACAAAGCGTATTAATCTGTCGGACGGCGTTTCAGGTCGTCGTATCTGGTGTAACTACTGGGAGTCCCATATTACCTTTCAGACCTCATATTTTGCCAGACTTAAGTATGTACATGATAATCCATCCCATCATGGTGTTGCCTTGAATTCGGCAATTTATACATGGTGTTCCAGGGCATGGTTGGAACGGACGGCAAAACAGGCGTTTGTGAGGCAGCTTGACGGCTTTAAGATTGATACGCTTGATCTTCCGGATGATTTCTGATGGGATATGGGGAAAGCGGTGCCGCCCGTTGGTTGTCACCGCATTCCAGATCGGGCGGTTTTGGAGTGCGCGCGGAAAGCGGTATTCCGCGCGATGCCTCTTTTGGATTTCTCCCAAAACGACGCAAAAAATAGCGTGAAAAGCACATGCTTCGCGCTTGTTTAAAAGCCTGTTTTCGGCTATACTTTTACCTTTAATTTTTAATACGGAAAAGTTATGTCTGACGATACTCCAAACCTCACCGAAAATCCAGTGAAGCCCGATGCCGACAATGGCAATTATACGGCTGCAAATATTACTGTTCTTGAAGGCATGGCGGCCGTTCGTAAACGTCCGGCCATGTATATTGGCGATACCGCGGAACGAGGTTATCATCACTTGGTTTACGAGGTCATTGACAACTCAATTGACGAGGCGTTGGCAGGCTATTGCACGCACATCGATGTGACGATCAATCCAGATGGTTCGCTTTCCGTTATTGATAATGGTCGCGGCATCCCCGTGGACATGCATCCGACGGAAGGTCGCCCGGCGCTTGAAGTCGTGCTGACCACGTTGCATGCGGGTGGTAAATTTGACGGCTCTAACTATAAGGTTTCTGGTGGTCTGCATGGCGTCGGCGTCTCGTGCGTCAATGCCTTGAGCGAGTGGATGGTCGTGGAGGTTCGCCGCAACAGCAAGATCTATCGTCAGCGCTTTGAAAAAGGCGAGCCAGTTACGCAATTGGAAATCGTGGGCGAGACCCATAGTGGCACTGGCACAAAGGTGACCTTCTATCCGGATCACTCGATTTTCACCTGCCACGCCTTCAAGTGGGATATCCTTGCAAACCGCATACGCGAGTTGGCCTTCTTGAACCGTGGCGTGTCGATTCGCTTTCAGGACTTGGAAAACGAAACACCGCGTGATGAATCCTTCCTCTTCAACGGCGGTATCGTTGAGTATGTTCAGTTCTTGAACAAGCATAAGACACCCGTCCATGAAGAGGTGATCTATTTTTCTGGCAAGAAAGATTTGATTGAATGTGAAATCGCGATGCAGTATACCGAGGCGTACAATGAGATTGAGTACAGCTACTGCAACAACATTAATACGATCGAAGGCGGAACGCAT
Organism: uncultured bacterium; assembly: GCA_903935195.1. GTDB lineage: Bacteria > Verrucomicrobiota > Kiritimatiellia > RFP12 > UBA1067 > CAIZQW01. The sequence continues at coordinate 10,419 of CAIZQW010000158.1, read as the reverse complement.
CTGTCAGGCTTTCGTTCGGCGCTGACCCGTACCGTTAACAAGTACATCATTGACAACGGTCTGCAAAAGAGTGCAGAGGAGCCCTTGACGGGCGATGACATTCGTGAAGGCATCACGGCGGTTATTTCTGTCAAGATTCCCCAACCGCAATTTGAAGGTCAGACCAAGACGAAGCTGGGGAACAGTGAAGTCGAAGGCATTGTCGCCCAGATCGTGAATGATCAGCTGGGAACCTATTTTGGAGAGAAGCCAGGCATTGCACGTAAGGTTGTCGAGAAGGCTGTGCTAGCTTCCCGTGCACGTATCGCAGCACGTAAGGCGCGTGACCTGACACGTCGTAAAGGCGTGTTGGATGGCTTGGCGTTGCCTGGCAAACTGGCTGACTGTTCAGAGCGTGATCCCGCGAAGTGCGAACTCTTCCTCGTCGAAGGTGACTCCGCAGGCGGTTCAGCTAAGCAAGGGCGTAATCGTGAGACACAGGCGATCCTTCCGCTCCGGGGTAAGGTGCTCAACGTGGAGAAGGCCCGCATCGACAAAATTTTGAACAATAACGAAATTCGGACGATGATCACGGCCATTGGCGCGGGCTTTGGTGCGGATGAGTTTGATGTTGCTAAGGTGCGTTATCACAAAATCATCATCATGACCGATGCTGACGTGGACGGCGCGCATATCCGTACGTTGCTCCTGACCTTCTTCTACCGTCAGATGCCGAAATTGTTGGAGAACGGGTATATTTATCTGGCTCAGCCACCGTTATACAAGATCGCACGGAAACAGCGCGAAGAGTATATTGAGAGCGATGAGCAACTGACTCGTAAACTACTCTTCCTCGGGGCGGACGACATGGCGGTGCGGCGTACCGATGGACGTGACTTCGCACCAGCCGAGTTGCGCTCGTTGCTGGAATTGCTCGCAGAGATCGAAACGACACTGCATGGCGTGAAGCGTCGAGGCATTTCAATCCCCGAGTTGCTTAAGATGCGTAAGCCAGGCACGGGCGAAATTCCTCGTTATGTCACGATTGTGGGAACAGGCGACGAGGCGAAGTTCTCCTTCTCCTTCACCGATTCAGATTTGGCACATGCGCGTGAGGCCGCAGAAGCCGTCATTGGGCAGCCTATTGATTTGGCGGTAACGCAAGTACAGGGTTATTATGCTAACCAACAGATGTCCTTCCGTTGGCTGGAGCTCTATCGAGCCAGCTTGTTGAAAAAGGAATTGGACACCTTGAATGGCTTTGGCTTTGATGTGCAGCACTATCTGGGTGGAACAGAGCCTGTCGTCTTTCTGAAGGAGGATGGCGACGATGTGCCTGTTAACTCTCTGCCAGCACTCCTCGACCTTGTTCGTGAACGCGGTCGCAAGGGGTTGGTCATTCAACGTTACAAAGGTCTTGGTGAAATGAAGGCCGAGCAGTTGTTCGAGACGACGATGGATCCCTTGAAACGTCGGATGTTGCGTGTGACCCTCGATGATGCTGTCCGCGCAGATGCAATCTTTACGCTGCTGATGGGCGATGAGGTCGAACCGCGCCGTAAATTTATCGAAGACAATGCACTCAACGTCAAGAATCTGGACGTCTAAGAGGCTGTCTGTTGGAGTTCCAAATCATGGAGAACAAGAAAGCCATAGTACATGGTATTCCTGGAGAGCAGGCGAGGGCACGTGGAGTGTTGCGCGCCTTTCTGCCCTTGCTCGGCGTTGTCTTTTTGGCTGGGTTGCTTTTTGGTCTCGCCTCACCGCGGGTCCCTGATGTCTTTGTGGGCTTCGGCTTCCTCATTGTTGCGGCACTTCTGGTTTGGAATGTGCGCGATGGACTCCGGAACGTCAATGCCTTTTTTAAGGGCGCGCGTGGCGAGGAACGTGTGGCACTCTTGTTGGAATCGCTTCCTTCGGGTTATCACGTCTTTCATGATTTTGTCTCAGCCTGCGGGGCTTCGATTGATCATGTGGTGGTCTCTCCTTCTGGAATCTTTGTCATTGAGACGAAGTGTTGGGAGGGAGAGGTGATTGTTGAGGAGGGGGGCCTGCTGGTGAATGGGAAGATGCCCAGTCGCTCGCCGATCCAACAAGCCAAGCGCTCGGCTTCTCTCCTGGATGCGCTTGTTTCAAAGCGCCTTCCCTCCTTGCCCGCCTGCCAAGCGGTTGTCTGCTTTGCAAGTAATACATTTAAGCCAGGCCAGGTGTGTGTAGACGGCGTGACCGTCTGCAACGCCCCGGAATTAACAGCCTTTCTGTTGGGACATGCGGCAGGTGTATCCGTGGATGACTGTGAACGCATCGTAAAAATGATGGAGCAAAAAAACGCATGAGCAAGTTCTTTCGCTACGGTATGGTTCTAGCCCTTTTTGGGGTCCTCGGCCTAGGGCTGCAGGCCGAGAAAACGAATGGAGTTGCCCAGCCCTTGGCCCCTCAGCCCTATTATGGCGAGATTGCCAAAAAGGTATTGCGCGTGTTGCCGAATATGCATCTCCTTCAATATCCTGTTGATGAGGCATTATCCCGCAGGTCATGGACAAACTTTGTGAACTCTTTTGATCCGGATCACAGCTTTTTCCTTCAGGATGATGTTCGTGATTTCAGGCGGTGGGAGGCCAACATGGCCCAGGTGGTCAAAGCAGGGGATGTCTCACTTGCCTATCACGTGCATGAGCGCTTTCTGCAACGGTTGGAAGAACGATATATTTTTGTGACCAATCAGTTGGCGAAGCCCTGTTCGTTTACAGAGGACGAGGTCTATACGTGGAAACGAAAAGACGAGCCGTGGCCCTCCACCGTTGAAGAGCAGAATGAGTTGTGGCGTAAGCGGGTCAAGAATGAACTGCTAGCGAGTCTCATTGGTCGCGAGATGGATAAGGCTGCGGCTACCAACAAGTCTGTAAACGCGACCAATGTTGTCGCAACTTTGATGGTAAACGGAGGGGGTTCGGCGACTAATTCATTGGTGGATCCCCCAGAGGTGATGATTGGGAAACGCTATAAGCAGTTACTGACGATCTTTCAGGACATGGACGAAGAGATGGTCCTTCAGCGTTGCCTCAGTGCCATTGCCATGTCGTACGATCCTCATTCGGATTATATGTCGCCTATGCGCAAGGAGGACTTCGACATTGATATGAATTTGAGTCTCTGCGGGATTGGCGCTATTCTGCGGAGTGAGGATGGCCTGATCAAGGTCATGGAGGTGATGGCTGGCGGTCCGGCAGGGCGTGATAAAAGGGATGTTCGGCTGATAGCAGGGGATAAGATCATCGGGGTAGGGCAGGGGGATGGTGTGCTTGAGGATGTCATGCACATGCCCTTGACAAAGGCTGTACGCAAGATTCGAGGCAAGAAGGGGACAAAGGTTGTTTTGCGCGTGATCCCTGCTGTGGATCCCAGTGGCACAGCGACAAAGCTGGTGGATCTGGTTCGCGAGGAGGTTAAGCTGGAAGAACAGGCAGCCACCTCACGCGTGGTCAGGGTGACCTCCAAGCTAGGGACAAAGACGAATGTTGGCGTAGTCCGACTGCCCGCATTTTACGGGACCATGGATAAACGTCCCGGTCAGGATGGTTTCCGGAGTGCCACGCTGGATGTTGCGCGTATTCTCTCTCACCTAAATACGGAAAACGTTTCGGGGTTGATTTTGGATCTTCGAAATAATGGTGGTGGCTCATTGCGCGAAGCCATTACACTCACGGGCTTGTTTATTCGCAGCGGTCCAGCTGTACAAGTCCGCGAGATCAGTCAGATTGCTACATTGACAGTGCCAAACTCCGATCCCACACTCGCTTTCCGAAAACCGATGATTGTTCTAATCAATCGAGCTTCAGCTTCAGCTTCTGAGATTGTTGCTGGAGCGTTGCAAGATTATGGGCGCGCAGTGATTGTTGGGGATACGCAATCGCATGGTAAGGGGACGGTCCAGACGGTCATGCCTCTAGGGAACGACAAGTATGGCTCGATTAAACTGACGACTGCCAGCTTCTACCGGATTAACGGTTCCTCCACCCAGCTTAAAGGTGTCGCCTCGGATATCGTTATTCCCTCCCTACTGGAAGGCTTGGATATTGGTGAGGATAAGTTGCCAGGCGCCTTGCCCTACAGCCAGATTGAGGCGGCCTCCTATATTCCTGTATCAGACATGGTTAAGTTTGTGCCTGAGTTGAAACGCATGTCAGCCGAACGTCTGGCAAAAAACGCAAAGTATAAAAAATACTGCGCTTTGGTTCGCCATGTCAAAGATCTTTCCGACCGTAAAGATGTACCGTTGGAGATAACGGCCCGTCGCAAACAGATGGAGATCGAGAAGGAGATGCGTAAGATTGAGGATGATGCGCTTCCAGAGGAGGAGGAGAACGGTATGCCCAAGAAGTCCAAAGAGGACGACGGTGTCGTCTTTGAAGAGGCGACAAATATCCTCGTTGACTTGATTGATACCATGGGGAGCGGTGACCTGCCGTTGGAGACAGAGGGAGACTTACGTACGCGCATGATGCGTATCTTTGGCGTTACGCCGTTGGAAGCGAACCATGAAAATTAAATTTACCAAGATGCATGGAGCAGGAAATGACTTTGTCCTCATCGATGACCGTGAGGGGAAAGTCCCGTGGGAAGATCACTTTCTCATGGCTGCCTTAGCCGGACGTCGTGTTGGCATCGGTTGTGAAGGGGTTATTCTGTTGCAACGCTCCGACAAGGCTGATTTTCGGATGCGTTTCTTGAATCCCGACGGGACCGAAGTGGATATGTGTGGCAATGGCGCCCGTTGTGCAGCCGCCTTTGCGCACTCGATCGGAGCAACAGGGCGGGCGCTGACGATGGAGACCCTGTGTGGCTTAGTGGATGCTCAGGTGAGTGATGGCAGTGCCTGCGTCTGGATGCCTGAGCCTGCAGACAAGAGCTATGCTGTCGAGGTCGACGTGGACGGCGAGCATGTCCAAGGACATTTTATCAATACAGGCGTCCCCCATTTTGTCGTCCCTGTTCCAAATGTGAGCACCGTGGACGTTCAAGGGCTCGGACGTAAGATCAGGTTGCACTCAGCCTTTGCTCCAGATGGGGCCAACGTCGATTTTGTGACCTTCCGTCCTCCGAATCGCATGACGATGCGGACCTATGAGCGGGGTGTCGAGGCAGAGTCGGGTGCCTGTGGTACAGGGGCTGTAGCCTGCTGTGTCATCGCCGTGGAGACCGCTCATTTCACCCTGCCAACAAAGGTGAAGACCTCGTCTGGTTTTGAATTGGTCATTGACGGGGATTGGCGTCACGGGAAGTGCACAGGTCTAACTCTCACAGGCCCGGTCAAGTTTGTCTTTACCGGCGAGATTGATCTCGATACGGTCGACATGGGCGCTGAGATCAGCTGATTAAACACAAAAAAAGCCGCCCTGCTTGTGCAGAGCGGCTTTTTTTGTGCTGAGCCAAGAATTACTTCTTGCTGTTCTCTTCGATAGAGACTGCAACTGCGACAGTCGCGCCGACCATCGGGTTGTTGCCCATACCGAGGAAGCCCATCATTTCGACGTGTGCAGGAACCGAGCTGGAGCCCGCGAACTGTGCGTCGGAGTGCATGCGGCCCATGGTGTCGGTCATGCCGTACGAGGCTGGACCAGCGCCCATGTTATCAGGGTGCAACGTGCGTCCGGTTCCACCGCCAGAAGCGACGGAGAAGAACTTTTTGCCCTTCTCGATGCACTCCTTCTTGTAGGTGCCTGCGACGGGGTGCTGGAAGCGGGTCGGATTGGTGGAGTTGCCGGTGATGGAGACATCCACACCTTCAAGCCACATAATCGCAACACCTTCACGCACATCATCAGCGCCGTAGCAACGGACGTTCGCGCGGTTACCCTTGGAGAAGGCAGTCTTCTTGCTCACCTTCACTTTGCCCGTCTTATAGTTGAACTCTGTTTCGCAGTGCGTAAAACCATTGATACGGCTGATGATGTAGGCAGCGTCCTTGCCAAGACCGTTCAGGATCACCTGCAACGGGCCCTTGCGGACCTTGTTCGCCTTCATCGCGATGCCGATCGCACCTTCAGCAGCAGCGAAGGACTCGTGACCTGCCAGGAAGCAGAAGCACTTGGTCTCTTCACGGAGCAACATGGCTGCGAGATTACCATGGCCGATACCGACCTTGCGATCATCTGCCACAGAGCCAGGAATACAGAATGCCTGCAAGCCTTCGCCAATAGCTTCAGCAGCTTCAGCGGCCTTCTTGCAGCCCTTCTTCAGTGCGATTGCAGCGCCCAACACATACGCCCACTTTGCATTCTCAAAGCAGATGTTTTGGATGGAGTTACAAATCTCATAAGGATCAAAACCTTTGTCGACGCACAGTTTGCGCGCGTCTTGGAGATCCTTGATGCCGTACTGTTTGCAGACCGCGTTGATCTGCTTGATACGACGTGAATAACTTTCAAATAATTGCGATGCCATAAAATCATTTCTCCTTTCGGGTAACCTTTCGGCTACCCCTGCGATTATTCATGCCGAGGGTCGATGTACTTCACAGCACCGTCTTCCTTCGTGAAGCGACCGTACGAGCCGGTGCACTTGGCGAGGGCCTCCTTGGCATCCGTCCCCTTCTTGATCATTTCGAGGAACTGACCGAGGCGGATGAATTCATAGCCGATGACTTCGTCGTTCTTGTCGAGCGCCAGGCGCTTGACATAACCTTCCGCCATCTCCAAGTAACGGACACCCTTTTGCGCGGTGCTGTACATCGTGCCGATCTGGCTGCGAAGTCCCTTGCCGAGGTCTTCAAGACCCGCGCCAATGGGGAGTCCACCTTCAGAGAAGGCGCTCTGCGTACGGCCATAAGCGATCTGCAAAAAGAGCTCGCGCATGGCGGTGTTAATTGCATCGCAGACGAGGTCGGTGTTCATGGCTTCGAGAACCGTCTTGCCAGGAAGGACTTCAGCGGCCATGGCTGCTGAATGAGTCATGCCTGAGCAACCGATCGTTTCGATGAGTGACTCTTGGATCACGCCATCCTTGACGTTCAGGGTGAGCTTGCAAGCGCCCTGTTGTGGTGCACACCAGCCTACACCATGTGTAAGACCGGAAATGTCAGTCACCTGCTTTACCTGCACCCACTTGCCCTCTTCGGGAACAGGTGCCGGACCGTGCTTCGCGCCCTTTGTGACGCAGCACATCTGCTCAACTTCATGTGAGCATGGATATGGACAACTCATGCGTGTTACCTCCGTAGTTAAAAAAGAAGCTAAAAGTATACTGAAACAGTTGACTAAATACAATAAGCAAGTCAGGGAAAATGGCAGTTTGCAGTCGGCAGTAGCAGTTGGCAGTAGCAGTCTCCTTCGTGATACGTACAGGCGGGGGCGCAGAGGTTGACACAAAAAAAAGAACCTGTGGCGAACCACAGGCTTTTTATATCATCGCTCAGCTTCAGCAGTCAATTACTGCCGACTGCCAACTGCTACTGCCAACTGTTTTACTCTCACGCTTACTTAGCGTAAACCTTCTTGCTGTGATAATGATTGTGGAGGAGGTGGTGAGCCTTCTCGCTGAGGGGCTTGCCGAGGAAGTCGGCATAGAGCTTCTGGACATCCGGATTGAGATGGGACATGCGAAGCACGCTCTTCTCGTCATCCGTGTAGATACCGGCCGTGCGCAGCTTGCGGACTTCGTCCGTTGCGCCCGTGGGCTGTCCGCCGCCGCCAATACAGCCACCGCGGCAGGCCATGACTTCGATGAAGTCGTAGCGTGGCTTGCGGCCTGCTTTGCGGTCCTCGCGGATGGAATTGAGCACCTGCTCCACATTGCCCATCTGGTGAGCGATCGCGATCTTGACCTTAGCACCCTTGATGTCAATCTCCGCCTCCTTGACGCCCTGCATACCGCGGGTCATCTCGAAATTGATGGCAGGAGGCTGCGCATCGCCGGTGATCAGGCAGTAGGCAGTACGAAGCGCTGCTTCCATCACGCCGCCAGTAACACCGAAGATGGTTCCTGCACCCGAGTAGTTTCCAAGGATGTTATCCACGCCTTCTGGGACGAGCTTGAGGAAGTCAATGCCTGCACTCTTGAACATCCGTGCGAGTTCACGCGTGGTGAGTACGACATCGATATCCTGGTGTCCGCTGGCGAACATATTGTCGCTGCGTGAGATCTCATACTTCTTCGCGGTACAGGGCATGATGGAGACCATGTAGATCTTGGCCGGATCAATGCCCATCTTCTCTGCGTAATAGGTTTTGGAAAGCACACCGAGCATCTGCTGGGGCGACTTGGCTGAGGAGAAGTTGTCAATGAAGTCAGGGGCATACTTCTCCATCCAGTCGGTCCAGGCAGGGCAGCACGACGTGATCAACGGCAGGGTGCCATTTTTGGTGAAGCGCTCGATAAACTCGCTTCCCTCTTCCATGATCGTGACGTCCGCGGAGTAGTTTGTGTCAAAGACGGCCTTGAAGCCAAGACGACGCAAGCCCGCGTAGGTTTCGCCGGTCATGAGCGCACCAGGATCTTTGCCGAAGGCCTCGCCGATGGCTACACGGACTGCGGGAGCGATCTGGACGACACAATGCTTGTCTGGGTCGCGGAGCGCATCCCAGACCTTACGCGTCTCGTCTTTCTCGTAGATGGCGCCCACGGGGCAGTGCGCGGTGCACTGGCCGCACTTGATGCAGGGCGACTCATTCAGTGTGACATCCGCGGCAGGCGCGATGCGTGTCTTTTCGCCACGTCCGATGAACTCTAAAGCCCAGACATCCTGCATGCCTTGGCAGACCTGGACACAGCGTCCGCACTTGATGCACTTTTCTGGGTTGAGCACAATCGAGGTTGTCGAGTTGTCCACGGGGATAGCGGGGACTTCCGTAGGGAAGGGAATCTCGCGGATACCGAAGTCGGCCGCGATCTTCTGCAACTCGCAGTTATTGCTCCGCAGACATTGCAGGCAGTCATTGGGATGGTTCGCCAGGATGAGCTCCAGGACCGTGCGACGGACGCGCACGATATCGGAGTCATGCGTGGTGATCTTCATGCCGGGGGTGACTTCCGTGCAACACGCACGAAGTAACTTGGGCGAGCCGGCCTGACGGACGACACAGATGCCGCACGCAGCCCAAGCCGGAAGGTCTGGGTGGTGGCAGAGTGTCGGAATTCTAACCTGAACCGCCTTTGCGGCATTCAGGATTGATGTTCCAGCCGGTACTTCGACTGGGAGTCCATTGATTTCAAGTTGAAGCATGTTAGCCATAATAAAAACCTTTCCTAAATTACGCGCGAGTGACCGCTTGGAATTTGCAGACTTCAAAACACTGGCCGCACTTGATGCACTTGGCATTATCAATCGCGTGCGGCTGTTTCCGTTCGCCAGTAATGGCGTTCACCGGACAGACGCGCGCACAGGCGGTACAACCGACACATTTTGCAGCGACGATGGTGTAGCTGAGCAAGTTCTTACACTTCTTGGCGCGGCACTTCTTATCCTCGATATGTTCCTTGTACTCTTCATAGAAGTAACGCAGACTCGAGGTGATCGGGTTCGAGGCTGTCTGGCCGAGACCGCAGAGGGAGGCGCGGCACATGGCCTCGCTGATCTCCTTCATGTTTTCAATGTCGGCAGCTGTGCCTGTGCCTTTGCAAATCTTTTCCAGATAGTTGAGAAGTTTGCGTCCGCCGATACGGCAGGGCGCGCACTTGCCGCAGGACTCATCCACGGTGAAATCGAGGTAGAACTTCGCGATGTCTGGAATGCAGTCATCCTCGTCCATGACAATTAAGCCGCCGGAGCCCATGATGGAGCCGATCTTCGCCAGGTTGTCGTAATCAATCGGAACATCCAGGAACTGGGGAGGAATGATGCCGCCGGAGGGACCACCAGTCTGGGCGGCCTTGAACTTCTTGCCACCACGAATACCGCCGCCGATATCAAAGATGATCTCGCGCAGGGTTGTTCCCATCGGGACTTCGATGAGGCCAGAGTTATTAATCTTGCCGGTGAGCGCGAAGACCTTCGTTCCCTTGGAACCATGCGTTCCGATCTTGCTGAACCACTCGGCGCCCTTGAGAAGGATCACCGGGATATTTGCGAGTGTCTCGACGTTGTTGATGACGGTCGGACGTCCCCAGAGTCCCTTGACAGCAGGGAAGGGGGGACGGGGGGAGGGCATGCCGCGCTTGCCTTCGATCGAGGCGAGCAGGGCGGTCTCCTCACCGCAGACAAAGGCGCCAGCCCCGAGACGGATCTCGATGGTGAAGGAGAAGGTGCTGCCGAGGATGTTCTCGCCCAACAGTCCATATTCCGTGGCCTGGGCGATGGCGGTCTCGAGACGTTCGATCGCGAGGGGGTATTCGGCGCGGATGTAGATATAACCCTTGTTTGCGCCGATTGCATAACCTGCAATGGCCATGGCTTCTAGGACCGAGTGGGGGTCGCCTTCGAGGGTTGAGCGGTCCATGTATGCG
>CAIZQW010000157.1 GCA_903935195.1 uncultured bacterium | reverse complement strand
CGTGAGTGTGCGTGGATTGCGGACTGGGACGGCAAACGCGCAAGCGGCCTGCGAGGCGATACGATGCAAGTAGGTGGCTACGTCCTTGTCACCGCAGAAGCCGGCGATGAAGGCGACGGGTTGCTTCTTAACCAGGCTCTTTAATGTGGAGACCAAGGCGTCTGCACCGTCTGGATTATGGGCGCCATCCACAATGACGGGCGGCTTCTCCTGGACAAGTTGAAAGCGACCAGGCCAGGAGACTGATTCGAAGCCGGTTTTGTAGGCTGTTTCAGGAATCGTCAGCGCTTGCGAAAGGACTTGAAGTGTGGCAACGGCTGTTGAAACATTCTCAAGTTGAAAATCACCTGCCAAAGGTAAATGAATAAGGGGGAGTGTCAATTCAGGGGTCTCTATCTTAATGCTCTGGCCATTCATTTTTTTCTTCGTTGAAGCAACCGTGACAGACTCGCATGCATCAATGAACAGCGAATAATTCTTTGATGCGGTTTCTTGAATCATTGCTCGCGCTTCATCCGGCATCGCGCCACAGACGACCGGTCGATTAGGCTTGATGATACCTGCTTTCTCGGAGGCGATCTTTTCAACCGTATCACCCAGCCAGTCGCGATGGTCGAGCCCGATGCGTGTAATCACCGAGACCAGTGGCGTGATGATGTTGGTGGCATCGAGGCGTCCGCCCAGTCCTGTTTCAATAACAGCCAGGCGGATCCTTTCATTTCGAAAGAGTACAAACATCATCGCGGTCAAATACTCAAAGTAAGTGATCTCTGGAGCAGCGCCTAAGCGGGCGATGGCAGCATCCACTTCGGTGGCTGCGCGCTCCAGCATGTCATCAGTTGCCGGGACGCCCCGAACCAGGAAACGTTCATTGATACAGACGAGATGTGGGGAGGTGTAACGGCCGACGGCATAACCGGCCGCACGGAGAACGGATTCGCACAAGGCCGCGACCGACCCCTTGCCGTTGGTGCCGGCGATATGGATGGCGGCTAGACCCTCTTCCGGATGGTCAAGGGCTTCCACGAGGGCCTTCATGGTGTCGAGCCCGGGTTTCATCCCGAAACGCCTACGTGCTGCAAGTTGTTCAAGAAATTTCATATAACTTCAATGGAATGATGGAATAGAGGAATGATGGAATAATGGGGACGAAAATGAAAAATATCAACTATCCCAACATTCCAGTATTCCTTTCAAGTGATCTTTTCGTTAAGTTCTGCAAAATCCAATAGTGACATCATCCGTAGCTACCGAAGCCGAGGAAGAGTGTTTTTTTCATCATGCGGTAGAACCAGGTGGTCTCGGGCAGAGGACTTCCTGAATGGTTGTGACACCCGCAGGCTGGACGGGAGGCGAGTTCGGCGAAAAAGGTACCCCGGGCTGAACTGTCAATGGCATCGCAGTGATCGGACATGGAAGCAAGATCCTTGGGATGATCCATGAGCACACACCCATTGGTCAGTGTGGGAACCTTGGACTGAAAGACCGTCAGCAGCAGGGACTGTTCAACATTCTCGACCAAGTCATCGTTTAAACCGATGTGGCAGTCCGAGCATTGCACAGGAGGGCAGGGTTCAACATCGCCCATTGCATTGATGTGCAGATTGATACCTGCGGCTGCAGGGCAGCGGGCACGGCCCTCCTCATCCCAGTAAGCATCAATGATGACTGCGGCCTTGACGCTTTCCCGTTGCTCAAGAATAAACGCATGGAGGTCACGTACCTGACGGTCTGTCAGGACCTCATCAAACCCAGGGTTCGGACCGGAAGGCCGGTAGATGTAGTACCAGATATAATGCGCGCCGTGTGCAATCATCGCGGAGATGAAGTCAGGGGTGACCGTATCTTTAAAATTAGAGGCAGAGACACTGGTGGCCACGCCCGTGACGAGTCCGGCCTTTGAGCAATGATCCAAGGCCTCGAGCGCGCTGGTGTACATGTCGTTCTCTCCGCGACGCGCCTCATACGAGGCTCCTACGCCCTCGATACTGATCAGCGGCGTGACGTTTCCAGCATCCGCGAGTTTTTGCGCCATAGCTGCATCGAGGAAGCGTCCATTGGTGAAGAGTTGGAAATAGGCCTTCGAGTGCCCTTTCATAAAATCCGGTAGCCAGGGGAGGAGCAGGGGTTCGCCACCGAGTAATCCAAAGAAGTGGACGTCTTGCGTGGCACACTCCCTGATGATCTTGTCTAGGAGGGAGGGGTCCATGTCCTGAGGTTTAGGAACGCCTGTGGCCCAACAACCTTTGCAACTCAGGTTACAGCGTTGCGTCACACTGATAAAGACAATCGGCGGGAAGCGGAGATCCTTTTCCAGGCGTTGTTTGAATTTTCGAAAGGCGATCATGTTGTTGATGCCTGCCCCACGGATAAAAGACCACAATACGCGAGGCTTGACCTCGCGCAGCAGACGTATTGGCAATAAGGTGCTTCTTTTCATAAGGGTCTTATCCATGGAGAATGTTGGGCAGTAGTATATCTGTTCCCCCCTTATGAAGACAACCTATAAAATACCATAGACAGGCGAGAGAGGAGCATGGTACACTTTTAGTTCTTTTTGGGGTTCAAAACATGACTGCTGAATGTTTTGCGTTGAACCCTGCTTGTCCGCCGTAGCTTTAGCGAAGGTGGAAACCCTGTCATGAAGCATACCGTCCATTTATTTTTTGATTTTTTCTCTCGTCAGGATCATTGGGCGCGAAGGTTGGATGTGCGTGTCAAAATGGGTATTGCCGTTGCACTTTTTGGGGTCGTTCTCGGTTCAACCCATTGCTTCTTGCCGCTCATGCTTTGCTCGGTTGCCTTTCTGGGCTTATGTTGTTTGCGCATTCCGTTTCGCATTGTTATGGCGCGTTTTGTGCCCTCCTGGGTTGTGGCCTTTGTGCTCTTGGTATTGCAGGCGTTTGTCACGGGGCAAACAGTCGCTTATACCTGGCATGTCTTCGGCTGGACACTGGCGGTGAAGCAGGAGGGCCTTGCGCTCGGATTCCTTCAGGCCAGCCGTATTCTGGGCGCTGTTGGGGTGCTCCTGCTCCTAGGGGCTGTCGCTCCAGCGCATGAGGTATTCTTGGGGTTGCGCTGGTGTCGGTTCCCAAAGGTATGGGTAGAGATCGCCTTGCTGATGTACCGGTATCTCTTTGTCTTTCTGGATGAGGCTTCAGAGTTGTTGGATGCTCAGCGCATACGTCTTGGCTATGGCCGCGCGCGAACAGCTGTTGCCTCCGCAGGGAGCCTCTTGGGTGCGGTGATGGTTCGTTCGATTGAGCAGAGCACGCGAACACATGAAGCCATGCTTGCGCGCGGTTATACAGGGGATTATCCCTTCGGGCAACTTAAAAAGATGGCAAAGCGTGACTACCAGGTTTTTGTTTTGGCGTTGGTTTTGATCCTCTGTCTCTATTTTGGTATTGAAAAGGAAGTGATGCTATGGTGAACGGCAAAGAGAGTCCGTTGCTGAATTGTCAAGGGGTGACCTATTCCTACGAGGATGGGTTCCATGCCTTGTCGAACATTGATTTCTATGCCGACGCAGGCGAATTTATCGCGTTGCTGGCCTCGAACGGTTCAGGGAAGACGACGCTCTTGAAGGTGCTGGCAGGTCTGTTGCCTGTTCAGCAGGGATGCGTGTCGATTGCTGGACAGGACATCCGGAAGATGAAGAGTTTACAGCTCTACAGCCACGTCGGCATCCTGTTGCAAAATCCGAAGGATCAGCTCTTTGGTGCAACTGTCTTTGAAGACGTTGCGTTTGGTCCGCGTAATCAGGGACTCTCAGATGAGGTGGTTCATGAACGTGTGCGCGAAGCGCTGGAGCTCGTTGGCGCATCTGCGTTTGTGGAGCGCGCGATTCATCATCTCAGTTTTGGCGAGCAGAAGCGCGTCGCCTTGGCAGGTCTGCTGGCGATGAAACCCTCCATCCTCTTGCTGGATGAGGTGACCGCAGGACTTGACCCCGTCGGAGAGACGCATATTGTACAGATCCTGAAGCGCCTAAGCCATGAACAGCAGATGACGATTGTCTTTGCGACACACTCGGTTGACCTCTTGCCGTTGATCGCAGATCGTATCTATGTTTTGAACAAGGGGAGTATCATCACGTGCGAGACTCCTGAACAACTGTTTGACGATCAGGAAAAGCTGAAACAAGTTGGTTTGAGGCTACCCTATATTTCCAGCCTCTTCCATGCGCTACGTGCCCATGACGGGGTGCCGATTCACGATCTCCCGTTAACGGTGCAAGCTGCCCGCGAGGAGATTCTAGCCTGGCTACCAGAGGATTTCTGGAAAAACAAGTAGGGGGTCTAAACTAGAACCTGTGCTTGTTGGGGCGGCGATCCCGATTCTGTATTTCCTCGTCAAGGAAGTCGTTAGTCTTAGTCTTACGCATCTTTACTTGAAGATCAGGCAGTTTCGCTAATTTATCCCATTGGGAATTAGAGGTCCAGGTGTCAACAATTTCCCCGTCCGCCCAAAGCTGAATAATGGCACCTTTAAGTTTTGTAAAAAAAGTGTTCTCGTTTTTTGAAGAACGTTCTCTTACTGGTTTTGATTCCATGGCTGTTGTAAAGGACTTCCCTTGTTGTAAAGAGACTTGCTGATCTACGACGTCGACAATGCCATCGCCTTCTGGATCAGTAGCAATAAAGTAAGCCTTAATGACCATCTCCTTCTGCTGAGGTTTTGTCAGGCGGAGGTCAACCGTGTAGGACAAAACACGCGTTTGGACACGCTGAGTCAGCTCCGTTCCCTTGCTGGTCTTCTGCTTGCAGGACATAAAAACTTTTGCCTTCTCAGGGACAGGGTCAGCCTTTGTTGTCGTCGTGTTTGACGCAGTGGCGACAGGCGTTGGCTCCGGGCCAAGATCAATAGCCTTCCCCGAAATTTTTCCACTGCGGATCCATGAGGGATAAAGTGGGTTCCTTGTTAGGCGAAGCGGAAAAATTTCAAACTTGCTAATGGTTGTTTCTTTTGGAAGCTCATAAACAGAGCAATACTGCTTTTTAAACTCAGGGCGAAGGTATTCTTTATCGGCGGAAGACATCCCGGATGGAATATAGGAGTCGATGTTTTTCTCGATTGCGGAAAGAGGATAATATTTGCGATTGCGTGAATCCAGGAGAACAGGAGCTGGCACGATCGAGCCTCCAGGACTCTTATTTTCGACAGTGTAGGAAAGAAAATAAAAGAGCCCATCAGTCTTTAGTGGCGGAAAAGCGTCATTTGTCGCTTTGAGCATACCACTGATGGAGTCAAGTGATTCCAGCACCCAGGCCGAATCTGCGGAGACTTCGTTTTCTTGGCGGCGCTCCATCGAGACATTTAGTTCAATGCGATCGTTTAGCCTGACGCGAGGCGATACACCGACCTCCTGCAAAGAGGGTTCCGCTGGATTGGGATCCAAAACAAATGTGACCTTGACCGTTTTAATAGAGGAAACAGGGTTGGCTGGTAGGGGTGCGACAGGTTTGGCTGTTGAGGGGCCTGCAAAAGAAATTTTTGTTACATACTCGACATCAGCGCTGGAGAGTGAATCCAGTTTGGCCTTAAACATGTCGCCACTCGGCTTCTTGATGGTTACGGTTCCATCTTCAACGCTCTGGTAAACTCCCTGGATCGTGAGTCCGTGCTTGGAGGTCCATGTACGCGAGGGTTCTTCTGCTATTAGAAGCGTGGACCATAAAAGGGGTAAAAATAAAAATAAAATTTTCATGATGGGCTTCCAAAAATAAAATTTGTTTATACTTTTTTTATATTACCATGCTAAACCATTCCTTGTCACGGTGTTTTTCTTGTTTTTTTGGACGGAACATCCTGCTAATATATCTCAAACGTATGGCACATGAGAATGATCAGTTTATAGCTCTCGGACAGCACCCTCCCCGGTCCGCACCGTTAAGGGAAGGGTTTACCACGGGAGCCTGCGCCGCTGCTGCCGCAAAAGCCGCAGTATTGGGATTGCTGGGGGGCAGGCCTTGTCCCTCGGAGGTAACTGTGCCCTTCCCTTCCGACGAAATGATCTCTTTTAAAGTCGAGTGGGTGAAGCAGCTGGTCGATTCCGTCGAGTCTGCTATTCGCAAGGATGCAGGGGACGACCCGGATGTCACCCACGGTGTCCTCGTGGTCGCGAAGGTTTGTTGGCAGGAGGGAGCGGACATCGCGTTTGAGGCAGGTGAGGGGGTCGGCCGAGTAACAAAGCCCGGACTCTCAATCCCTCCGGGCGAGCCAGCAATCAATCCTGGTCCCCGAAAGATGATTTGCGCAGCGATCCGGGAGGTGACCGATCGGGGTGTCCGTGTGACGCTCTCAATCCCCGGTGGCGAGGAGCTAGCGAAAAAGACCTTTAATCCGCGCCTCGGCATTGTCGGCGGACTCTCCGTCCTGGGGACAACCGGCCGAGTCCGTCCTTTCAGCTGCCAGGCGATCCGTTGTTCCGTGGCCTGCGAACTGGATGTGGCTCAGGCCGCAGGGGTGACTCATCCCGTGTTGGTGCCAGGGCATATCGGCGAACGTTCAGCGAGGCGGCAGTTGAAGTTGTCTGAAGACCAACTGATTGAGGTTGGGAATGAGTGGGGGTTCGTGCTAGAAGGACTTCACGCCTACCGTTTCAAGCATGTGTTGCTTTGGGGCCACCCCGGAAAGTTGGCGAAGCTGGCTGGCGAAGCGTGGGATACTCATTCCTATCGGTCGGACTCCGCACTTGAGATTGTGAAGAAGTTGGGGCTGATGCCCAGCCTTGACGCAGAGCCTGTGACCATGGAAGGCCTCTTTGAGATGTTGAAGCTGGAGGAACGGAGAAAGCTCGCCACTGAACTGGGTGAGGCCATTGCTCGTGCCGCCGCGCGTAAATGCGGTGATTGTTGTCAGATTTCTGTCGGGCTTGTGAATATGGCAGGCGAGATGTTAGGGAGTGATTCAGACGTAAAGGACTTTAAATGACAAAAAATATTACAATCGTCGGGTGCGGCCCAGGTGCTCCCGACTACATGACGGAGGCAGGCCTGAAAGCCATTGTCAGTGCTGATGCCTATGCTGGCGCACCTCAACTGTTGAAACGTTATGCGTCTGAAGGCAAGCCCCAGATTCCGCTTGCCTCGGATATCGAAGAGGCTCTCCAAGCAATCGCTGCCTGTGTCGCAGAGGGGAAGTGTGTAGCTGTGCTGGTCAGTGGCGACCCCGGGCTTTGCAGTTTGGCAACTCCTGTGATTCAACGCTTCGGACTGCCGGCTTGTGACGTGATCCCCGGGATCAGTTCGGTCCAGCTCCTTTTTGCTCGGCTCGGACTGGACTGGATGGAGGCGCGAATCATATCCGCCCATAAATCCCTGCCATCTCTGAGCGCAACGGAGCTGGAGAACGTTAAAACGCTGGTCATTCTGTGCGGTCATCATGTCTCGCAGCAATGGGTGATCGAGCTCTATTTGGCATGGGGCAAGGCCGACAAACTGATTGTCTGCCAGGATCTCTCCCTTCCGACAGAACGGATTGACGAAGTGGATGGCGAGATGTTTAGTAAAATGGAGCTTTCCTCGCGGACGATCGTGGTGATAAAATCATCATCACGGAAAGAGGGTTAATGGATAAAAAAGGAACATTGTTTGGAGTAGGAATTGGTCCGGGTGATCCTGAGCTGGTCACCGTCAAGGGGGCGCGGCTTCTAGGCTCCTGCCGGCATGTCGTGGTGCCCAAGGCGGCGGAAGCCTCTGAGAGCGTTGCTTTACGCATCATCCAGCCACATTTGAAACCGGCGACCCAGATCCATGAGCTGGTCTTCCCTATGGTCGTCAACCCCGAAGAGCTTATGGCCAAGTGGAACGAGTCGGCTTCTTATGTCGCGGCGTTGTTGAACAAGGGCGAAGATGTCTGCTTCCCGACACTGGGTGATACGTTTCTCTATTCGACCTACATCTATCTTGTGCAGGCACTGCTCGCCATCGCCCCTGATACACGCATTGAGACGGTGCCTGGCGTGACAGCCTTCAGTGCCGTGGCTGCTAGGATGTGCTTCCCGGTTGGAAAGGGCAAACATCCTGTCACCATCGTGCCTTCCGCAGATGATTTTGCGACATTAGATGTGGCATTGAAGACGAATGGAACGGTTGTCATCATGAAGGTTGGCAAACGGTTAGATGCTATCCTAGATAAGCTCGAAGAGCACAACGTGCTGGAGAAGAGCGTCTTTGCCGCCCATGTCGGCATGGCGGATGAACATCTGGAAACGGACTTGAGGAAGCTACGAGGGACTGGAGACAAGACCGGCTATCTCTCCATCATCCTTGTGGATACCAGTAAGGACGAGATGAAATGAAAATCTATTTTGTAGGGGCCGGACCCGGAGATCCGGAGTTGATGACCGTCAAGGCGTTGCGCTTAGTGACAACGTGCAAAGTCTGTATTTATGCAGGCTCGCTGGTCAGTCCCGCAGTTCTTGCAAAGATCGCCCCTGAGGCTGAAAAGCACGACTCTGCGTCGTTGTCGCACCCCGAAGTAATCGCCCTCTTCCAAGATGCGCAGAAGCGGGGACTCGATGTGGTGCGCCTGCATACCGGCGACCCCTCAATCTACGGAGCCATCGGCGAACAGATCAGCGACCTTGAAAAGCTGGGCATTGCCTATGAAGTAGTCCCTGGGGTTAGCGCCTTTCAGGCCTCTGCAGCTGCGCTGGGCTGGGAACTGACCGTCCCCGAGGTCGCCCAGAGCATCGTACTGACCCGCACGCCAGGCCGGACGCCGATGCCAGAAGCGGAAGCGCTTGAAAATTTCGCAAAGACCGGTGCCACGCTCTGCGTCTTCCTCTCCGCCCATGCGATTGCCGAACATACGCCGCTCCTCGCGAAGTATTATGGCAAGGATTGCCCCGCCGCCGTGGTCTTCCACGCCTCCTGGGCTGACCAGAAGATTGTCCAGGGGACACTCTCAGATATAGCAGAGAAGATTCGTGCAGAGGGTATTGAGAAGACCGCGCTCTTCATTGTCCGTCGCGCCTCCACCGGCGCCCAGTCGCGTCTGTATGCTCCTGAATTTGC
Source organism: uncultured bacterium (assembly GCA_903935195.1). Classification (GTDB taxonomy): domain Bacteria; phylum Verrucomicrobiota; class Kiritimatiellia; order RFP12; family UBA1067; genus CAIZQW01. The sequence continues at coordinate 15,666 of CAIZQW010000157.1, read as the reverse complement.
GCATGGGTACAGGGAAGTGAAAGACGGGGTGCAAGAGCAAGGGACAACAGTCAAAGAGACTCCCGTGTTGTATGAAGGCGCCCCGACGTGCCATATCGTTGCAGGCCCGAATGGTTCGGGGAAGTCAACCTTTGCTATTAACTATTTACCACGTTATGCTGGCTGCTGCGAATTTGTCAATCCGGATTTGATCGCCTTGGGTCTCTCCCCCTTCAACCCTCAGCATGTCGCCTTAAAGGCTGGGAAATTGGTGCTGGAGCGGATTGGTGAGCTCTCTAAACAGCGTGTTGATTTTGCCTTTGAGACGACGTTGTCGGGTAGCGGGTATATGAACCATCTTCGTAAGATGAAGGCTCAAGGATATCGACTTGAACTTTACTATCTGTGGTCGCCTTCAACAGAGCTTTTAATTTCCCGAATTCGTCAACGTGTCCAATCTGGAGGACACTATGTTCCCGATGCAGATGTTGTTCGGCGGTATAATCGGTCGCTTGCGCAACTATCCCATTATTTGCCGATGGTGGATGTGTTCCATCTTTTTGATAATTCCGGTTCGGATTTTGTCTTGGTTTACGAACAGAATGAGATTGTACTGGTTCATGATGAGGAACGTTTTACAATCATGAGAAAGGAACTTGGATTATGAGGTCAGTTGTAATATCCGAAGCAACTCAAAAAATGATTGAGGCCATGAACGAGGCAACCTGGAAGGCGGTTGAAGGTTATCGGGTGACAGGATTACCTGTGCCCATCTATGACCGGGAGCAGAAGAAGGTGATCTATCTCTCTGTTGATGAGGCGCTGAAGCGTCGTTCTGATTATGCAAAGCGCATGGCACTGAAGGGTACAGATGGAGCAATGAAGCATGCTTGATCTCGTGACATTATCTTCTACGGGGCTGGTCGTGGCCAAGCGGTTGAAAGCCTCGCTCAAGGAGGCCGTCATCCATTTGCATGTGGATGTGGAGGCGACAGAGGATGTCCAACGCTTCTCCCGCACCGCTGATCTCGTCGAACAGCTTTTCCCGAAAACAGCCGGCATTGTCTTTATTGGTCCGTGCGGTATTGCGGTTCGAGCCCTTGCGCCACTGATCAAAAGCAAACTCTCGGATCCGCCAGTCGTGGTGGTGGATGTCATGGGACGTTATGCCGTGAGCCTCTTGAGTGGACACGAAGGCGGCGCGAATGACTTGGCTTTGCGGGTCGCTAATGTGATTGGTGCCGAGCCGGTGATCACGACCACCAGCGATGCTGAAAAAAATCTGATTGTCGGTGTGGGCTGCCGCAAGGATGCCCCTGTCGAGGCGATTATCGAGGCCATCCACTTCGCCGTGGAGAGCGCACAGGTCAGTCTCAAAGACGTGCGTCTGCTGGCCAGCGCGGATATCAAGGCTGAAGAGCCGGGACTCCTGGCCGCTTCGCATCAGCTTGGCATTCCCTTGCGCGTGATCGCATCGGATGAAATCAGGGCCTGCACGCGCGAGTTTGCGCCCACGCCGCTGGCTCAGGAAAAGGTAAATTTGCCCGCAGTCGCAGAGCCTGTCGCGCTCTTGGCGGGGAGGAGGACAGTATTAATTCAGAAGCGAATCAACCGGAACGGTGTGACCGTGGCCATTGCGCGGGAAAGCTCTTTGTAGTCGGGATCGGTCCTGGCCATCGCCTTGATCGCACTCCACGTGCCGAGCAGGCCATACAGGCGAGCCGCGTCATCGCAGGCTATGCGCCCTATTTGGAGTCCATCGCTGATTTGACAGCTGGCAAGGTCTGCATCTCCACAGGGATGACCCGCGAGGAGGAACGTGTCAAGGCCGCCATCGAACATGCTCAGAAGGGCGAGACTGTTGCTATCATCTCTTCTGGGGACGCTGGCGTGTATGGCATGGCCGGCCTCGCGATCGAGATGGCGCATCAGTTAGCGCCTGGGCTTGCGATCGAGATCATTCCCGGTATCTCCGCCGCCAATTCAGCCGCTTCTGCATTCGGGGCACCGCTGATGCTGGATTATGCAGTCATCAGCCTCAGCGACCTGCTGGTCTCCTGGGAGCAGATCCGTACACGCCTCGAGTCAGTCGCGGCTGCCGACATGGTTGTGGCGCTCTACAATCCGCGCTCCACCAAGCGCGTGACCCAACTGGAAGAGGCCGTCACCATCTTCCTGAAGCATCGTCCCGCAACAACGCCGGTCGGCATCGGGACAGCCATCTCCTCGCCGGATGAGCGCCTCCTTATGACGGATCTCGGCTCCCTGCTCGCGCAAGAGGTCAACATGCGAAGCATTGTCATCATCGGCAATACGCAGTCTAAAGTGATTGATGGCTATTTCGTCACCCCCCGCGGATATCAGTTATGATTTTGTTGCTCGGTGGAACAAGTGAGACAGTACAGATCGCCCAGGCGCTGGTGAAACAGGGCTGGGAGGTCTTGCTCTCCACAGCCACCACGATGGCTTCCCGTGGACAGATGCCACTTAATGTGCGTGTGCGGTGCGGGATGCTGGATGAGCAGGGGATTGAGAATCTCATCCGGAATGAGAAGATAACCGCTGTCGTGGATGCGACGCATCCCTACGCCGAGGCCGTCAGTCAGAACGCTTACAAGGCGTGTCAGGCGACGGGCGTCCGCTATCTGGCGTATGAGAGACCCTGCGCGATAGTCGAGTCTGTTCACCGCGTTCCGGATCATCAGTCTGCCGCGAAGCAGGCGTTCTCTTTTGGCAAGCCGGTTTTTTTGACGATTGGCGTGCGCAATCTTGCACCCTATATTGCTGAAGCGCGCAGGCTCGGTATTGCGCTGAAGGCGCGTGTGTTGAATCATCCTGACTCTGTGGCGGCCTGCCATGATGCAGGATTGAGCGAGCGCGAGATCCTCTGCGCGGATGGCCCCTTCACTGTTGAAGAAAACAGGTGCCACATGAAAGGCTTTGGTGTGCTTGTGACCAAGGACAGCGGTGAGGCAGGGGGTGTGGATGCCAAGGTGGAGGCGGCTCGCCAGAGCGGGTGCGAGGTCGTGGTCATCGAACGCCCGAAACGTCCAGTGCCTGGCTATGCGTCCGTCGAGGCGCTGATCCAGAATATCCAATAGCCAACACGGAATATCCAAAGGCAATACTGCATTCCCACGATATATTCATGCCTGCCCCTCTATACCTTCTTCAAGGTATTATCTTCTTTGCCGTTCATGACTCGCTCGCATTCTGAGCGGTTTCGGAAGAGTACAAACAGACATCCGGCGAGAAACAGGAGCCATCCTGCCATGATAATCCAGATCCCTGCTTCAATAACATTAAACCAAAAGTGGCATCTCTCAATCATACAATCACATTCTTGAGGGCCGCGTTTGTACTCGTAGCAGGTGTGGGGAACTTGAAAAGGGAGCGGTGATCCAGTCAAAAATTTTAAACCAGTCGAGCGGGGGAATCGCTGCTGCAACGAGGATCACGATTAAACTGACCCACCAGGGCTTTTTTCGTAAAAATGAGTTTAGATAAAGCAATAAGGCGATGACCGAGAAGATCGCCATCATCGTGCAGAGCAGGGTTCCCAGCACGCCAAGCCAATTGCTGGTTTTAAACAGGTGCAGGAGCGCGGATGGCGGAGGGACCCCGAAAAGCGCGAAAAAGAAATTAATGATATCAGCCGCAGCCAGTACAAGCGCGGCAATTCTGAGAAAAGTATCTCTGATCCAGATGGAAGTCGTTACTTTCAGCGTATTCTTCATTTATGGATAAGGGGGCTGGCGAAGCTTACTGCTGGGTGTCGAGCCAGGTTTCAATGGCGGCGAGCATGGTCTTGCGGGCTTGTTCCATGGGCTGATGAATGGTGCAGCCTGCGGCGCGGGTGTGTCCGCCGCCGTCGAATTGCTTAGCCAGTTCAAAGGCGTTGAGCGGATCGCGTGTCCGGATGCTGACGCGGGTTTCGTTCTTGTTGCTCTTGCTCCCATAAAAGAAGAGCGCGACACGATTGCCCTCGATATGGCGGGGGATATCAATCACATCTTCAGCATCCGCCTTGGTCCCGTTGGTCTCAATCAGATCCTTTGAGGATAAGGTTAAGTAGGCGATCTCCCCGTTCCTGAGGAGCTTGAGGGTCTGGAAGGCGCGTTTCTTCAGCTCCATGTTCGTGCGCGAGAAGGAGGCATAGAGCTTGTCATTGATGACAGATGTCCTGACGCCGTGGCGTAGAAGATCGGCGCCGCAGAGCAATGTACTGGGTTTGGTCATGTCATACGCGAAGCGTCCGGTATCCGTCACCACAGCCACCCAGAGTGCCTCAGCCGCGATATCGTCGAGTTCCCACTTGGCTCTGCGCGAGAGGTGCCAGATCATCTCGCCGGTGGAGGATGCCTTGCCGTCAATCCAGTTATACGTGCCGAAACGAGTGTTGGTGATGTGGTGGTCAATGCAGAGGACAGGGCAACGTGTGGCGATGGTCTGGACTTCTTGCGGAACACGGTCCAGGGAACCGGCATCAACAGTGATCAGCAGATCAACCTTCATCTTCAAAGCCTTCTTGGCGGAGACGAGCGACTTGATGCCACGCAGGAAGCCAGGGCCTCCGAGACCGTGCTGATCTGCGGTCGCACAGGCCTGGATGCCTTCGCGATTCAGTAGATGGGCGAGGGCGATCATGCTGCCCAGGGAGTCGCCATCGGGGCGCACATGGCCGGAGATTAGGATGGATTTGGCTTTGCGGATAACAGCCAGGATTTCAGGAATGGTCTGCGTCTTCTGCTGAGGAGTCTTAGTCTTCATACCGTCTTTCATTTAGAAGGGAACACAACGCGGAAGCCCGTTTCAAAGGGTTCTGCGTAGAGACCGGGCCACTTGGGTTCAAGTGCTTTAATCGCTCGGTTGAGTTCCGCTTGGATCTCCTCCTTTTTTACGCCTGGAGTACGGCGGGGTTCAACATAGAGGACAGGCTTGTGATTCTCTGCTGCGCCACTGGCGATGATCAGAGAGGAGCGTGTCCCTCGGATAAGAGAAAATTCAGGTTCCTCAATCACAGGCGGATTGCCCGGGAGGTCCTTTTCTTTCTCTCCGAAAACCTTGGCCTCTTGAAGAAGCGCGGCTCTGACAAGCGCAGGCCCGTCAGCTTGCACCGGGGTGATGCAGCTTCCTCTTTTCAAAGCATTCTGGGCGCCATAAGGGGCGCGCTCCGGACGCGAGAGCGCTTCATTGGCTTTGTCGTCGTTGACGAATTTTTCGGCCTTCGGGTCCCAGTTCAATGGACGCTTCAGGTTCATGGCCATGAATCCAAGAATGCACGTCGTGGTTGATTCATGTGCGCTCTCAACTGGCGTATTCGTGGGTTGACGTGTCCGGATGGAGTCGAAAAAGACGCGATGATGGTTGCTGGGGTTACGCGTGAGCGGTTCCTTGACCTCGCCTTCGATGATGCTCTTCTTGCTGGCCTCAAGGGGACGCCAATAACCATGCTTCCCGCCTGCGCCCGGATCGCTGATGGTTGTTTTGACAGACCCGCGACTGCAGAAGATCCAGCCTCCGTCGCCGACAAAACGGATGCCATTGGGGTAGCGTGAGTCATCACCAATCTGCATCTTGACCCCGTTGCTGTATTTGTAGGTGATATCTAGTTTTCCATGGACGTTCCAGAGCCGCCGCTTTGGAAAGTCAGCCTTGCCAGTCACCTGTACTGGGGTTTGCGCGAGCCCCAGCGCCCATAACGCAATATCTATGTGGTGTGACCCCCAGCCGGAGATCATGCCCATGCAATAATCCTGAATGGTCATCCATCCAGGACGTCCGAAATCAACGTTGTCTCCCTCTCCTTGTCGATGCGTCCTCAATTCACAATAGGGCGCATCAGGCGCGCACCCGAGCCAGAGATCATAATTGAAAGTGTCAGGAATGGGTTGCGAGAGGGGCAAGTCCTTGGGTTCGCTCGGGTCCTGCGGCAAGCCGATCTCCACATATTTAATCCGCCCGATCCGGCCATCGCGGACATACTCTGCAGCTTTACGGAATTGCGCGCCGAAGGTGCCTTTGCCCTCTGAACGTTGCTGAGTTCCCAAATGAAAGACAACACCGGTCTTCTTAACCACATTCGCGATCAGACGGCTCTCCGCGATCGAGAGTGCCAAGGGTTTCTGAACGTAGATATCTTTCTTTGCTAGTGCGGCCTCGACACAGTGTTGCGCATGCCAGTGGTCGGGCGTGCAGATCATGACCGCATCAACAGCGGGATCGGCAAGAAGAGCCTTGTAATCTTGATAACAGGTTGTCGCGGGCATGTCGCCATTAAAGAGTTGCTTGGTTTTCTTCTGCGTTGCCTTCATGCGGCGGATGTCAGGATCGGAAAAGGCGACAATGGTTGCGAGGTCTTGGTTCTGCCAAACACCCGGGATGTCCATGCCGTTCGCAATGCGTCCACAGCCGATGATGCCGACCTGGATCTTTTTTGAGGGCGCTTCAGCTCCTAAGACACGTGAAGGAATGATTGTTGGAAAACCAACAATAACACTGGTTAGCGCTCCAGTTTGAATGAACTGCCGGCGAGATATGGGATGGACACTCATGAGTTTCCCCGAAATAAAAGGCAATAGCATACAAAAAACAACCCGCTCTGACAATCCTGATTGTTTTTACACGTCTATTTTGGCATACTCGAACGTATCACTTTCACTTGAGAGCGAATAGGTACCTGGTGGGCCTCCCGGTCTTCAAAACCGGTGTGGGGTTTTTAACGGCCTCGGTTGGGTTCGATTCCCACTCGCTCTCGCCATTTTTTATGTCTGAAGTTGTCCTAGAGAATCTCTACAAGAGCTACGAGAATGGTTCTGACGCCGTGAATAACGTCAACCTGACGGTACGTGACGGCGAGTTTCTTGTGCTTGTGGGTCCCTCCGGGTGTGGCAAGTCAACCACGCTTCGCATGATCGCCGGTCTTGAGGAGATGACCTCCGGTACGATCACCATCGGTGGCCGCTGTGTGAACAACTTGCCGCCCAAGGATCGTGACATCGCGATGGTCTTCCAGAATTACGCCTTGTACCCTCACATGACGGTCTACGACAATATGGCCTTTGCCCTGAAGCTGCGACGCGCGCCCCGCTCAGAAATTCAGGCCCGCGTGAACGAAGCCGCAGACATCCTGGGTCTCCAGCCCTATCTGAAGCGCCTCCCCAAGCAACTGTCAGGCGGACAACGCCAGCGTGTGGCTGTGGGCCGTGCGATTGTTCGGAAACCCAAGGTCTTTTTATTTGATGAGCCGCTTTCCAATCTGGATGCCAAGATGCGTGTCGAGATGCGCGGCGAGATCACGCGCCTCCATCGCAGGCTGGGCACGACGATGATCTATGTGACGCATGACCAGGTCGAAGCCATGACCATGAGCGACCGTATCGTGGTGATGGACAGAGGTGTCGTTCAGCAATGCGATCATCCGCTGAAGGTCTATCAGAAGCCCGCCAATCTCTTTGTCGCCGGCTTTGTCGGTACGCCGCCGATGAATTTTATCAAAGATGGCTCCCGCATCATGGGCTTTCGTCCGGAGTCGCTCCAGCTCTGCGATCCAACATCTCCCGAGGCGACCCTTAAGGGCTGCGTGGATGTGGTCGAGCCCATGGGCGCTGAGACCTATATCCACTTTTTGACGACCAACAAGGATCACCTGGTTGCGCGTGTGGCGCCGGAGGCCTCTCTTCGGGCAGGGGATCCTGTTGCCTTCAAAATCCAGCAGGGCCAGGCCTGTTACTTCGATTCAACCGGCTTGCGAATAGACGCGTAAGAAGGGACTATGAAACGCATTGGCATTTTTGGCGGAACTTTCAATCCTGTCCACCACGGGCATTTGCTCGTGGCTCAGGCGGTTTTGGAAGCCTTTGACCTTGATCAGATGCTGCTGGTCCCATGTCAGGTGTCGCCCTTTAAGCTGGGGCAGGAACAGTCCGATGCCGTGGAAGCTCATCATCGCCTTGAAATGGTCCGTCTGAGCCTTGCCGGTGATGAACGCATGCAGGTCTGCGATATCGAGCTTAAGCGTCCCGGCGTCTCGTATACCATAGACACCGTGCGTTACTTGAGGGAACAGGAGCCAGAGGCCCGATTCTTCCTTGTCGTCGGCATGGATACGCTCTTGGACCTCCACCGGTTCCGCGAGGCAGAGGCGCTTGTCGAGCTTTGCGATGTGATCACTGTTCAACGCCCAGGATGTCATGAGTGCCCAGCTCCTGCGGCGTTGCATTTTTCGGAGGGCGTGACGAACCGCCTGATCAAGAATATCATCCGAGGCAGGTGGTGTGATATCTCCTCCACTGAAATTCGTCAACGGGTGGCCGAAGGCCGCTCGATCCGCTATTGGGTCCCCTTGGCTGTTGAGGAATACATCCAGAAGAATCGCCTTTATCTGTAGCCGTTTGTTAATAGCTAAAAATTTGCGGAAGCATTGTTGTGGGTACGGAGTTAGGTCTTGTCCTCATAAGGTGAACGTGAGATTGTTTTTCGGTAACCCCATCAGCAGTATTTTGACAAACCGTGACACAAAAAAAGAGAGCGGCAGATGTGCCGCTCTCTTTTTGTTTAATCAGGGATGAACCTTACGCCATCGGGTAATCGAGGGCTTCAGGGATCATGATCTGTGTCAGCGCCTTGGCTGCGCGGTCCTTGGCGAGGCGTGAGCCTGCGAGGGAGGCGCCGAGCGCTGCCTGGAGCTTCTGGAACTCAGCCTGTGCTGCGCCAGTCTCATCCGCGGCATTGACATAGCCGTAGAAGATTTCAGCGCAGATACGGCCGGTTTCGCCAGCGGCACGTGCGTTCTGAACGCTGGAGAGGTCTGTGAAGGTATTCACATAGCCTTCGATCTCAGGTCCGACGACGGGATGTTCCGGTCCCTTGGCCACAAGCTCCTGAACGTCCATGAGGAACGAACGGGCGGCGAGCAACCAGGAGATCGCGTCAGCCATCGGGAAGAGCACGCCATGACGGGTGTTCTGCGCGAGCGGACGGCCATAGGCATCCTTAGCGGTTTCAATATGCGTACGCGTCCAGCGCCAGAGTTCCAGACCTGCGACGAGCGCAGCAGCACCGGTCTCGGGCTTGGCCTTTGCCAGAGCGTCGAGTTCAAAGATCCAGGTGTCGAGCTGAGCCAGGAAGACTTCCATGTTCATGGTGACGCTGATCTGACGGCGTTGCACCACTTCAGGACCTTCGTAGGTTGCTTCGAGCTGAGCGTCGGTATACTTTTGGAAGAGGAAGCCAGGGCAGTCTTCCGTGATTCCATATCCGCCCATCATGCTGACCGCTTCGCGGAGCATGTTGCCGCCATAGCCGGTGTCCCAGAGTTTGCAAGCAGGACAGAGCACATTGCAGATGGCGCTATAGATCACATACTGCACCAGCGAATCAGCCTGGAGGGTTGCGATGCGGGCATTGTCACGGGTTGCTTCGGGCTGCTTGAGAAGTCCGAGCAGTTCAACCGCATCAGTCTGAGGCTTCTTCAGGGCCTTCATCAGGGCGCGTCCGCCGGTGATGCCTTGTGCCTTGAAGGTGGCAAACATCTGCTCTTCAACAGGCGTCAGGAGGTCGAAATAGCGGGTGGTTTCGAAGCCGAGCGAGGTTGCTGCTTCGCCAGTTGCCCAGACATCAGCCAGACGGTGGAGTGCGTCCTCCTTCATCTGCAGGCCGAGATCGTAGCGGGGTGAACCCTCTTCGATGCCAGCAGCGCCACGGAAACGTGTGCGGTGGTAACGGATGACGGGTTCAACCGCGGACAGGAGCTTGGCGGCGGTCATGATGCCGACGGTCACGCGGGTGCGGGCGAAGACGGCTTCGATGATTTCGCTATGTGTCAGATTGGGGATGATGACGCCATCCTTGATGGTGTATCCACCAATGATACGGCTGGCCGGAATCTTCAGGTTGAAGATCGGGTCATTGGTGTTCGAGAGCTGGTGAACCATCTTGAGGGTCGGGGCGCCACGGTCGAAGATTCCTTCGTCACCCTCTTCGAGGATGACCATACAAGAGGACTTGATACGCGAATCGCCTGTGTCAACAGCAGCTGTGACGAAGTTGGCGACCGTCATGTTGGTGATGAAGCGACCGCGCTTCTCTACGTGGAGCATCGGCTCCTCGCCGTCTTTCCACTCGGAGACTCTGAGCTTGCCGCAGAGCACGCCGGTGTCAACGCCAACGTAGGGCAGGGGCTCTGTCAGGGCAAAGGCGCCACGCCACGTCTTGCGGTCCTCACCGGGCTGGGGAGGGCAGCAGAGCTTCATGTAACGTTCTTTCTGCGCGGGTGTGCCCTTCTCAACGATAGGGCCGAGGGCCAGATTGTTCACGAGGCTGGTCGTGGCCGCGCCACCATCCACCCAAGCGATTTCAAACGCCAGCAAGGCCAAGGCAAAGTTACGGGGACCGGAAAAAATACCGCCACATTCGGGATCGAGTCCACCGGCAGTCACGCCGCACTCGTCAAAAGCTTGATACATCTCATTTTTGGCGGCGGTCCAATCATGGTTGTTGCGTTCACCGTTTGCCACAAGACGTGCTATGAGTCCGCGTGAAACAGAGCGCGCGCCCATTACGGCCATCTGAATATCATAACGGTCTGAATAACGCCACATGATCTGGCGGATTTCATCGCCAGGCAACATTTTCATGGTTGGAGCATCCGGTTTAGTCATTGTAATCCCTTGTGTTATTAAGTGCTGCAATCGCCAATTTGCTTTTAAGTGACAAAGTATAGCGAAATGTCATCTTGGAAATCAAGCTAAGAGAGTAAAAAATGAGGTAAAAAAATGCTACACAAGCAAACCCTCACTATGATAAACTTTAGGCCATGAAACTTAAGAGATCTTCTTTAGAAAGTTCAGCACCAGCTGACGCCAAGGCGGGCGGGGCGTTTATTTCAGCTCGTCATCGCAATCCTGAAGATCAGGTGGCTGTGGTCACGCGTAAGTCAGACATGATCGGTGGTATTTGCGCCATTCTTGCGACACTTATCATGGTTGCGACTGTTGCAATCCTCTATTTGACCTGGAATGATATCCGGTTTGCGTGAGCGACCCTTTGGAGGGATTGCCTTGATCACCCTGATGCGCAGATGGCTCTGGCGTCTGAGGAGTCTACTTTATTTGGCACCGACGGCCATTGTTTTGGTTGTCGTGTGTCTTTTTGTTTATAGTCTGACTGCGATTGCTTCGCATGTCTACTTTTATGGCCATTCGTTTGCGGACGCCATCTATCCTTTGTTCGGACTAAACTGGACGTTTCTGACGCAGGGCTTTTACTGGCAGCCAGTCACTTATATCTTTCTGCATGCTAGTTTTTGGCATCTTTTCTTTAATACCATCGTCATTCTCTTGTTTGGTTCAGGGGTTGAGACAGAGGTAGGCCCTAAACGTTTTGTCGCTATATTTTTTCTCGGCGGCATTGTAGGGGGCTTGGGCTGGTTGGTGATGTTGGCACTCGGTCCCTATCTGCCGGACTTGCCAGACACAGCGGGCTGGGTCCCTGCCTGGCTTCGGACCGTGCTTCCCCAGACCACAGGGCAGGAGACGCTTGAAGGATCCATGTGTATCGGAGCCTCGGGAGCGGTTTTTTCGCTGATTGGAGCCTACGCGGCGATGTTCCCTTACCGTCAGGTGTATGTCTGGCTGATTGTTTTCCCTTTGCGGCTCTTGGCGCGTTGGCTGGCGATCATACTCGGGCTCCTTACGATCGTCGAAGTGGTCTTTATTCAGGCACAGGTGGCGTATTCAGCTCATGTGGTAGGCGGTGTAGCTGGTTATCTGTATGGTCTTTGGTTGAAAAAGCGAGGGTACTATGGTGACTGACATCATGAATGATCCGCGGGCGGTAGCCGCGGTTAAGGCAGCTCTTGAAGAGGACATTGGGACAGGTGATGCCACGACGTTGGCGTTGGTTGACCCGACTGTGATGGCGACAGGCGAGATTCTGGCGCGCCAGGCGTGCCGTGTCGCAGGCGCGACTGTTGCCACTGCCGTGATGAAGCGTGTGGATCCAGGACTTCAGGTCGAAATTTTGGTGCCGGATGGACAAGATGTCCAAAAGGGCGGTACGATTCTCGCGATCCGTGGCAAGGCTGCCGCGATCCTGACCGCTGAACGGACCGCACTCAATTTTATGCAACGGATGTGCGGGATTGCGACTCTGACCGCACGCTTTGTCGAGGCGGTGAGTGAGTTCAAGACATTGATTCTTGATACACGCAAGACTACGCCGAATCTGCGCGTCTTTGAGAAGTACGCAGTCACCTGCGGGGGTGGCACAAACCATCGCTTCGGTCTCTATGATCGTGTGTTGATGAAAGACAATCATCGTAAACTCTGGCGAGGGGGCGATCCTGATCGGCTGGATTTAGCTGTTGAAGCCTCTCGAAAGGCCTTCCCAGCCTTGGCTGTCGAGGTAGAGGTTGAGAGCGTTGAAGAGTGCAAGAGCGCATTGCGTGCGAAGCCCGAGTGGATCATGCTCGACAATATGGATTGCGAGACCATGCGGACGTGTGTGACCCTCTGCAAGGGCATCTCCCTGACTGAAGCCTCGGGGGGAATCACGCTCGAAAGAGCTCGTGCTGTTGGGGCAACGGGTGTGGATGCCATCTCGCTCGGTTGTCTGACCCACTCGGCGGGATCCATTGATTTGTCGCTCGAATGGCAGGTCGTTTAAACCGAAAGAATAAGTTATGAAGTTGAAAACAGTATGGGCATTAAGTCTGCTCGTATGCATGGTCGGTCCGCTGTTGGCATTGACGCCGAGTGATCTCATGTGTGATCTGCTGGCGAAGCCCGGCTGGGTTCCTGTCTCGGATGAGCGTCCCCTGTTTTCGTGGTGTTTCAGGGATGGGGTTCAGGGGGATTGTCAGACGGCCTATCAGATCCAGGTCGCGACCTCCACAGCTAGCTTCAGGGCTGAAAATCCGGACTTGTGGGACTCCGGGAAGGTGATCTCCAGACAGTCCCTCTTTGTAAAGTATGCGGGTGAGCAGCTGCCCACGAACGCCTCAGTCTGCTGGCGGGTCAGGGTGTGGGATCGTGACGGGCGCTTAGGGGAGTGGTCGCTGGCCGTCTCCTTCCTGACGGCTGTTGAACTAGGAGAGAATCAGCTGGTCCGTTATCCCTTGAAACAGACTAAGGTTAAGCCGATCTCGATCACGACCAACAGTGAAGGCCGGGTCTTTGTTGATTTCGGTAAGGCCGCCTTTGGCTGGTTGGAGCTTACGCCCCAGAGTCCTGAGCGTTATGCAGGCTCCTTCATCTTCCATGTTGGAGAGAAGGCCGTTGATAAAAAAGTGGATCGTCAGCCTGGCGGGACTATTCGATATGCCAAGATCATGGGTGCTTTGACTCAGCCCTCTGCCTATCGGCTCCCCTTCTTGGCTGATAAGCGGAATACCAGCGAGCAGGCCGGTGCTATTGTGTTGCCGCCCGAGATCGGCGTGATCATGCCTTTTCGGTATGTCGAAGTCGAGGAGACGCCTTTTCCAATTACAAAAGAAGCCCTGCAGCAGGTTGCGATTACCTATCCGTTCGATGATAAGTCATCAGCCTTCGTCAGTAGCGACCGGACCCTTGACCGTGTCTATTCGTTTTGCAAGTACAGCATTAAGGCCACCTCGTTTGCAGGTGTCTATGTGGATGGCGACCGTGAGCGGATTCCCTATGAGGCCGATGCCTATATCAACCAGCTCTGTCATTACGGTGTTGATCGTGAATTCACGCTTGCGCGTTATAGCCACGAGTATTTGATGCGTTATCCTACATGGCCCACCGAGTGGAAGCAGCACTCGATCATGATGGCCTGGGCGGACTGGATGTATACAGGGAATACGCAGTCGCTGCTCAGGCAGTACAACACATTAAGACGTGAGAAAGCCCTGCTGAATCATGCACGACCAACAGATGGCTTGTTAGTCACCTCCCGGGATAAGAATCCGGCGAAGCCCGATATCCGTGACATTGTTGACTGGCCTGCAGCAGAACGTGATAACTTTGACTTCAGACCTGTCAACACCGTCGTCAATGCGTTCTACTGTCTGAACCTTGTACAGTTGGCTGAGATGGCTGTTGCGATCGGAAAGACCAATGAGGCGGCTGTCATCCGCGCGTTAGGCGCGTGCGTGAGGAAGTCCTTTCACGAGACCTTCTACGACATGAAACGTGGCTGCTATGTGGATGGAGAGGGGAGCACACACGCATCCCTCCATGCCAATATGCTGCCGCTCGCCTTCGGACTCGTCCCCGAATCAGAACGCGACCGCGTCGCTAATTTCGTGGTCTCGCGTGGCATGGCGTGCAGCGTCTATGGGGCTCAATATCTGTTGGAGGCGCTCTTTGAGGCTGGACGCGAGGACGAGGCGATTGCCTTGATGACAAGTCAATCTGAGCGAAGCTGGTGGAACATGTTGAAAGAGGGTTCGACCATCTCTCTGGAGTCTTGGGGGCAGAAATACAAGGCGAATCTGGACTGGAATCATGCGTGGGGCGCAGCGCCTGCGAATATCATCCCCCGTTATGTGTTGGGTGTCCGCCCCTTAACGCCAGGGTTTGAAAAAGCTCTGATTCGTCCGCAGTCTGGAAGCTTGGAGGTCCAGGGGGTTGTCCCAACGATCCGCGGTCCTGTGACAGTCGGTGTACGCCAGAAGAAGAATGTGTCGTATAAGCTGATGCTCGAAATTCCAGTGAACATGACTGCCCGGCTCGAGTTGCCACCGTTACCTGTCCGTGATGGTGAATTGACCTTTGATGGACATGACACCAAACCGGCTTTCAAGGATGGTCGCCTCTTGTTTGACAATGTGGAATCTGGAAAGCACACGATTGTGTGGACTGCGAAGTAGGACAGAGCTCAGAGATCAGAGGACGGAGGTCTGCGGAGCCTGTTCAGCTGCGGGCTGCGTGAGCGCGTGGGTGCCGCTGAGCAATGCGACGACTTGCTGCTGGACTTCACCGAGACGATCGAGGCGCAGTTTAGGATCCAACACGACAAAGGTATCCCCGCTGCGGCGATGCTCATACACACGCAGGATGCCGCCACTTTCATGGGGCTTTGCATCCCGCTCGACCAATATTTTGCCACGCTCAAGCATGACGGCAAGCACATAAACCACCTGGCTCATGGCTGGATCTTCAAGGGTGATCAAGTGGCGGAGCAACTCTTCCGCATTTTCTTTTTTGACGTGCTCTACTTTTTGAGAAGCAGGTGCGGGGGTCTCGTAGATACCCTCCCACGCACTAAAAGGCTCCCAGTCCCGTTCAAGTCCCTTCCAGCACTCGGCATGGCAGTCCATGCGTTCGTAACCCTCGGGCGTCTCGCGTAAAACAGAGACACAGGGACCCTTATCGACAAGGGGTTGGTTACAAATCGTGCAGACGTGCCCTCTTGGGCGTATATTCCATTCCTGTGCCATAGGGGAGGGGATTAAAGTGGAGCGGGCGATGGGAATCGAACCC
This sequence comes from uncultured bacterium, assembly GCA_903935195.1. GTDB lineage: Bacteria > Verrucomicrobiota > Kiritimatiellia > RFP12 > UBA1067 > CAIZQW01. The sequence continues at coordinate 238 of CAIZQW010000157.1, read as the reverse complement.
ACGTAAGAAGCTTGGGAAGCTCCTATTCTGCCATTGAATTACGCCCGCAAAAATTGTTAAGTTACAGTATCAAATGAGGGTGTGTTTTGAAAAGGAGAAAAAACGCAAAAAAAATAGATGATTCAGCTTGCAATGCCTCGGTCTGATTTGATAAAGTACGCCCCTATTTCGCTCCCATCGTCTATCGGTTAGGACATTAGGTTTTCATCCTAGTAAGCGGAGTTCGACTCTCCGTGGG
>CAIZQW010000156.1 GCA_903935195.1 uncultured bacterium | reverse complement strand
TTTCTCAAGTCTGCTACGCCAGCGTGCTGGCGTAGGCCATGATGGCGGCGGCAACGGTCAGGATCGCGATGGCCGCGCCCATCTGCTTCACGGGCTTGCCATGCACCCCGCGCCATTCGCCGCTGACCCAGCCAAGGGCCTGCGCGCCCAAAATCTGCATCGCAAAGTAGATGCCGAAGCCGACCGAGCCGCCCATCGGCCCCAGCAGAATCATGCCCTGAAACCAGAGGGCGAAAGCCAGGAAGAGATTCAGGCCCACGATCAGGGAGAGGCCGAGTTCACGGGGGTTGTCCTTGATCACGCCCCAGCTCTTTTTGCGGAACATCAGGAACGCGGGATAGACCACATTGACCAGGCAGCCGAACCCCATGCCGAGCGCCCACACAGCAAGGGAGGCCGGCCACTCGCCCGCGCCCCGCTCCAGCATCGCGCCCCGGATCGGGCCCTGGCTGTACACAAAGGCGAAAGCAGGACCCACCGAGCAGAAGCCGGAGATCACGCACATGATCAGCCCGCCGAGGAAGCCTCCGGATTGCTCAGCCTGTTTGTTGAGCATCTTGTCGCGCCCAAAGCCCGCCAGGGCGACCAGAACCACTCCGACGAGCATCAGAACGGTGGCAAGGAGAATAGCCAACCCGGTCGGCGAGTTGAGGTCGGCGGCCTGCTGAAACATGCCGCTGCCCTTGAAGACCATCGGCACGATCACGCCCAGCGGGATGCCGACGCCGCTGAGAATGCCGAAGCTCAGCGAGGCGCCGATACGCACTAGGCTGATGCCCAGCAGGACGTTCCCGACGCCCCAGGCCAGCGAAAAGAGGTTGGACTTGATGATGACCGCGGGGTCAACGCTCCGATAGCCCTCAATGGCGTTGGGACAGAAGGCCAGCGTCACCGCCCACGGGAGCACAAACAAACCAAACAGCATGCCGGGAAACCAGCAATGCTCAAATTTGAACTTCTTCTGCAACTTCATCGGCCAACTGAGTGCGCCGGCCGATGTACCGCCCAAACCCGCCACGATAATTCCAGATAGCAATGCCATGGTGAACCTCCTGTTTTGTCTACTTTTTCCCGATCATTCTCCGCACTTTGTAAATAGCCCCCAGGACCCCTGCCGTGTCGCCCAGTCCGGAAGCCACCACCTCGCACGTGGTCAGCCCCTTGAAGAGCAGCCAGCAGTTTTCCGTCATCGTCCGGTTGATGGTGTCCAGCACCCAGCCGCACCGTTCCGTCAGCCCGCCGACGATCACAATCTTCTCCGGCTGCATCGTCAGCACGATATTCCCGCAGAGTCTGCCGATCAGCACGGCAACACGCTCGAGGATGGCGTGCGCGATTGCATCGCCCGCCTCGGCCGCCTCAAAGACCATGGGAGAGGTGACGCGCGACGGGTCGTTGCCACACAAGTCTCGGAGCACAGTCTCTTTTCCTGCGGCAACCGCTTCACGTCCATATTCCGCGATGCCGCCGCCACAGACCATCGTGTCCACGCAGCCTCGGGCGCCGCATTTACAGGGACGCTCGTCATCACTGACCCGCGAGTGGCCAAACTCCGGGAAAAGGTTATTCGGATATTCCTGGGCCTCGCCATCGATCACCACGCCCGCACCCAGGCCGGTACCCCAGGTCAGCACGGCAAAGCGCTTGCAGGCCGTGCCCGCGCCCGCCCAGCACTCGCCCCACGTGGCCATCACCGTGTCCACGTCCGCCACGACCGGCACGCCGTAGCGCGCCTCAAGTGGTTTCGTGAGCGACGCGCCCTCCAGAAAACTCCAGTCCGGCCCCCAGAGGATCGCACCGGTCTCGCGGTTCACGACGGCGGGTACATCGATGCCGATGCCGAGCACACTGCGCGGATCATACCCAGACTCTTTCAGGGCGGCATCGATGCCGTCGAAGATCTGTTGGTTCATGACCTCCGGCGTGCCGCGCGTATAGGGCCGCTTGATGTAGTACTTCAGTTCCGGCTTATCTTCAGCGACGGCAAACCGCATGTTGGTTTTACCGAAGTCGATTCCTATGACACATGATTTCACGCTTTACCCTCCCTTTTTTGCTTCTTCTGTATGCTGGCGGCTTGCAGGCCGGATAGGATGCGCTCGGCCATTTTTTGATCGATGAAAAGCGTGGAGATCAGACCGGTACGTAAAGCTCCGAGGACGGCCACGGCCTTCTCTTCCCCGCACGCCACGACGACCAGATTATCCATCGACTTCATCTGTTTGATACCCGCGCTAATGAGTTGATCTTCCAGTCCGCTCTTGATGATCCGCCCCTCGCGATCATAGTAGATTCCGCAGAGATCGCCCACGGCGCCGGCTTCGATCAGCCGTGGAAGCTGTTCATCTCCGATGTAGACGACCATGCCGGGCACAGGCGGCACCACGCCAATGCCCACACAGGCGAGATTGATCCGGTCCCAGCACTCGATGACATCGCTTATGCCAACCTCCTTGACCAGTGCGTTACGCAATCCAGGCGAACTCACGACCATGGGCAGGGAGAGAAAATGCGGCGTGGCGCTCAAGCGCTGCGCGGCCTGCATCACCATCTGGTTCATCTGACTGTGCATCCCTGAAACTCCGCACTCACCCATCAGCGGAAGCACATCGACCCGCAAGGCATGAGAGGGATTCAGCAGTTCCACAACCACGGAGGTCGTGCGGCCCCACGCCAGGCCGAACGTATCGCCATCCTTGAGGGTGTTTGCGAGAAACTCGGCCGCAGCCCCGGCCACGGCCCGCAGGGTCAGCATGGGCGAACCGTGCGGATTCGGAATCACGGTGACGTGCTTGACGCCAGTCGCTTTTTTCAGCGCAGCCTCCAGCTCCGTGCTGGTGTTCTGGAGATCAACGATCTGGATCCGCACGACACCCGCCTCGCGCGCCTGCTGCAGGTAGAGGGCGACCAGCGACCGGGATATCCCGAGGCGGGTGGCGATCTCCTGCTGGGACAGGTTGTCGTTATAGTACAGACGGGCGACTTGTACCAATGTTCCCTGAACCGGCTCATGCGCTGATGCTTTGCGTAATTTCTTCATGAATTCTCCAAGAGACTGTTTTGTTGTTACGTTAAGCGGTCTATTCTATCACCGCCAGCAACGTATTCACAGCAACAGTTTCACCTTCCTTCACGAGGATCTGCTTCACCACGCCGGAGACCGGGGATTCCACCTCCATGGTGGCCTTGTCGGTCTCGACATCCATGAGGCTCTCGCCCTTCGCCACCGTGTCGCCCTCCTTCTTGTGCCAGGCCACAATGTGTCCCTCTTCCATCACCTCGCCCAGCATGGGCATCTTGAATTCTGTTGCCATAACCTATACTCCTTTCACCAGTTCGCGTACTGCCTTCATGATCGATTCATCACCCGGAACGATTTGACGCTCCAGGACCGGTCCATACGGGATGCCAGTCCGGATGCTGCAATGCCGCTTGACGGGCTTCTTGAGGGTACTGAAACAGTGCTCGTGGATCACGGACGAAGCTTCTCCGCTCCACCCCCCCTCCTCCGGGGCCTCGGTGACGACCAGGCAGAGCCCGGTTTTCTTGACCGACTGGACGAGCGTCTGCTTGTCCAGCGGCCAGAGGGTACGGGGATCGACCACCTCGCAGGAGATGCCCTCCTGCTGAAGTTGCGCAGCCGCTTTCAGCGCGAAGAGGACCATCCACGACGTGGCGATAATCGTCACATCGGTGCCGGCGCGTTTCACCTCCGCCTTGCCCAGCGGAATCAGATACTCCTCGTCCGGCACTTCGCCCTTCTCAAAATAGAGCGCCTTGTGCTCAATGAAGACAACCGGGTTGTCGTCCCGTATGGCGGACTTGAGCAGCCCTTTGACATCATACGGCGTCGCCGGCATGACCACGATCAGCCCCGGGACATTGACAAACCAGTTCTCAAGACTCTGGGAATGCTGGGACGAATTCCTCCGTCCGGCGCCGCCCTGCGTCTTGAAGACAATCGGCAGCTTCAGTTTGCCGTTCGACAACTGAGGCCATTTGGCCGCATGGTTGACCATGACATCCATCGCGATCGTGATAAAGTCGATGTACATAATCTCCGCGATCGGCCGCATCCCCAGGGCCGCGCACCCAACCGCGCAACCGGCAATAGCCGCTTCTGAAATCGGAGTATCCTTGACCTGCTCCGGTCCGAACTCCTCCAGCAGTCCTTTCGAGGAGCGGTAGAGGCTGCCCCAGCGCCCGACGTCTTCACCCATCAGGCAGACGTTCTTGTCCCGCAGCATCTCCTCGCGGTATGCTTGCCGGATCGCTTCTCCGTAAGTTATCACAGACATGCGCAACCTCCTTGCTGTGTGAGCGGAATCGTGACGTGATCTATGCTTTGCTCTAACGTCGGGAACGGCTGTTCGAGTGCCCACGCCTCAAGTGCCGTCAATTTCGCCTTGATGTTCTGATCCAGCGCCTCGAGCCCAGAGGCGTCCACGCCGTCGTTTAATAATGTTGTGCGGGTCCGCAGCAACGGATCCTTCGCGCGCCAGGCATCCACCTCTTCGCGCGTCCGATAGGTGGCCTCGGGATCACCGACGTAGTGGCCGCGAAGCCGATAGGTCAGCGCCTCCACGAGGAACGGCCCTTCGCCCTTGCGGATGCGCGCCAGCAGGTCCGTAGCCACACGGCGCGTCGCCTCGACATCGTTTCCGTCAACCGTGATCTCCTCCAGACCGTAGCCACGCGCCCGCATGGAGATCCGTTCGCAGGAGACGAACTCCCGCGCCGGCATCGCCTCAGCGTACTGGTTGTTCTCACAGACAAAGAGGATTGGCAACTTCCAGATGGCCGCCAGGTTCAGGGCCTCGTGGAACGCCCCAGTGTTGGAGGCCCCGTCGCCGAACATACACATACAGACCCGATCCAGCTTCTGCTGCTTGATCGCCATGCCGAAGCCTGTCGCGATGGGCAGGTTGCTGCCGACGATGGAGCCGCAGTAGAAATTGTGCTCAATGTCCAGATACTGCATGCCGCCGCCCAAGCCGCCGCTGCAGCCTGTCTGGCGTCCCATCATCTCGGTGAGTACGCTTTCCACCGGCACCCCCTTGGCTACGGCGTGGCCGTGCGGACGATGGGTCGAAAGCAGAATATCCTGTTTGTTGAGAAGTCCGCAAAAGCCCACGGCGACAGCTTCCTGCCCCTCATACGGATGATAGCCCGAGTAGATCTGATCTCTAGTCTTGAGGCTCAGGCACAACTCATCAAAGCGCCTCACCAGAAGCATCTCGGTATAGAGTTTCTGAAGTGATTCCGTGTTCATCGAGCATCCTCCTCTACTAACGCTATGGCACGAATCGGACAGGAATCCATCCCCTCGACCATGAGGGGCAGCATGATTACCTGGAACCGCGTGGCGCGAAGTTTGTCAAGGTTGGTCAGGGACTCCACCATCGCGACATCGTGCGTAAAGAGAAGCTCGTGCACGGGCTGATCGTTCCGTCCACGGACCTCCAATCCCGTCGCATCCGTCCCGATGCAATGAATGCCGATCTCCTCCACCAGATA
>CAIZQW010000155.1 GCA_903935195.1 uncultured bacterium | reverse complement strand
GGTTACCAGTCACCTGCTGTTTCGTATCATACCCCGAAGTGCGACAGACTTCAATTGCCCCGTATAAAGCTTTTTGGTCTGTCATCACCCACATTACCAACACAGAGGCACAGAGGAGAATGGGAAAGGTATATGCGGATTACCGGTTGTAGAGCTGGATTATTAATCAATTTTAATAAGCCAATGTTAATCGACGGAGTGAAACGCTTTGTTCTTTGAATCTCTGTGTCTCAGCCTGTCCGCCGTAGGCGTATTCGCGTAGGTGGATGCCTCTGTGGTTAAAATCCATAAAATTATACGAAGAACCAGAAAAACCCTCAAAATCTCGGAGAAAACGAGGTATGATTTCTAATTGTAGAATGTGGATCTATGACCCCTGGTTAAATCGTCACAAAAGCAATTTCTTGCAAACTAGGTTCTGCGAAACAGGAGGATGATATGAGAATGATTCTGTTGGCGATGATGTTGGCGGGATTAACCGGGTGTGCGATTATGCATGGCTCTAAACAGGATACTCAGTCAGTCAAAGATGCTCTGGCTGATCCTGCGGCGGCTCATCTTGCGAGGCCTTCTCAAGGACAAATTGAATGGGCAGACTTGGAGTGCGAGATGTTTATTTGCCTCGATCCATGTACTTGGCAGGGGCGTGAGTATGACAACCGTACAACCAAGCTTTCCGACATGAAGCTGGAAAAGCTGGATGTAGAGCAATGGGTATCCGCCGCGCAGTCATTCGGAGCCAAACAGATCATTATGGTCTGCAAGCATACCGGCGGCTTTTGCTGGTGGCCAACTGATACCACGGACTATTGCGTCAAGAATATCCCATGGAAGGGCGGCAGGGGCAATCTCGTCAAGGATGTCGCCGATGCCTGCCGCAAACACGGACTTACAATAGGTGTTTATGTCTATTCCGATGACACGCGTTATGCCCGTGGAATTGGTCGAGGGGGTCGTACTGACGATCCCAAAAAACAGGAGGAATGGAATGCGAAACTCCGCCAGCAATGGTCGGAAGTGCTTACCATTTGCGGTGCTGATGTGGTTGGTGAGGTATGGTTCGATGGCGGGTGCGTTGTTCCCCTTAAGGATATTCTGGATAAATACGCGCCTACTGCTCAGATATTTGCTGGACCGTATGAGACTATACGCTGGCCGAGCACTGAAAGTGGAAAGCTGCCGTACCCATGCTGGAGCACCGTTGCAACCAATGTGTACTCTGCAGGAGGGGGTAACGCTGCTGCGGTAGGAGATCCTGATGGCGCGAAGTGGTGTCCGCCGGAGTGTGATACGGTGCTTTATGGCAGGGGTTGTCATAACTGGTTCTGGTCGCCAGCAGCCGAGAAACGCCGGCATACGGTTGATGAGCTGATGGAAATCTATCTGAAATCCGTGGGGCGTGGGGGCGTGCTGCTGCTGAACTCGTCGCCGAACACCGACGGCCGCATTCCTGATGGAGACGTTGAAGTCTATAAACAGTTTGGCGCGGAGATAAAGCGACGCTTCGGCAGTCCGCTTGCAAGTGTAAAAGGTGTTGGAGATGTTGTTGAGCTTGGCCTGGGCGGCGTTAAGAAGATAAATCAGTCATGGATAATGGAAGACCTGCGTGGCGGTCATCGCATCCGCGCATATTTACTGGAGGGCCGTGATTCCAGTGGTAAGTGGATACCGTTGGCCGTGGGCAGTTCTGTCGGCCACAAAAAGATTGATGTATTTCCCGAGGTTGCCGTCGACAAGCTGCGCCTGCGTATAACCCGGAAAGTGGGCACCCCGATTGTCAGGGATCTGTCAGTATTTTTTGCTGAAGGTGTAAAAGGCGAGGTTGTAACTGCCAAAGCTCTGGCTGATACAGCGGCCGTATGCGGCAAATGGTCAAAAGGAGCGGAGGGTGCGACACTTGACTTGACTGCCAATATCAAAATGCCTGCGACATACGAGGTTATACTTGGCTCAGCAAAAGTCAAATCTGCCAAACTGCTTTTCAACGGTTCAGAACTGCCGGCTGACGACTGTGTGCTGGTGGATGGAAAGATAATAGTTCGCCAGACACAACAGGTTACAGACCAGACAAAGACAGAGCTGGTTGTAAGGTTTGAACCTGGTGCCAGTGCTGGTGAGGCAAAGATAAGAATGATTTCGGAACAATGATAAACAGAACTGCCAGCGGTATTCTTGCGTCTATGACTTTCTTATGCTTGATGAAGACCGCCACGGTATCGGTCGCTGACACAAATAGGATAGTGAAAAACAGGGAGAACGATTAATGAAATTGTACAGATACTTGCTGGTTGCTGGGTTGTGCCTCTGTTGTGTTTCGAGGGCATGGGCGGCGGATTCGCTGGATTTATCGGGCCAATGGTCGTGCCAGCTCGCGGGCAAGGATGTGCCGGCCGATCTGGCGGCGCTGGCGTTTCCCGACGCGAAAGTGATCAAGCTGCCGGGAACGCTGGACGAGGCCGGCCTGGGTGAGTCGGTGACCAAGCCGGATTATGGCTGCCTGTCGCGAAAAGTCCGCTTCATTGGCCAGGTCTGGTATCGGCGCGAGATCGAGGTTCCGAAAAACTGGCAGAACCAGGAATTGGAACTGTTCCTCGAACGGGTGCTCTGGGCTTCCGATGTCTGGATTGATGGCAAGCCGCTGGGCGGCCGCTGCGATTCGCTCGCCACCCCGCATCTCCACAAGCTCGGAAAGCTGGCGCCGGGCAAGCATACGCTGACGGTGCGTGTCGACAACACGATGATCCACCGGACCGGCGACAAGGGTCATGCCTATGGCGACCACATGCAGACGATCTGGAACGGCATGGTCGGCAAGCTCGAACTCCGCCCGGCCAATCCGCTGGAAGGAATGAAAATCACCGCGCCCTGGCCGGCCAAGGAGATCGCCATCGAGATGCCGGGCTTCGCCGCCGATGGCTGGACCGTCGAGATCACCGATCTGGCCACGAAAAAGACCGTGCTCGACCAGGTCATGAAGATCGACCGAGGCCCCGGCTCCACCACCAAGATCTCCCTGCCGCTCGGTTTCGAGCCCAAACCCTGGGACGAATTCTCGCCTGCCCTGTATCGGCTTGAGGTCACCGCGCATCGCGCCGGCAAGCCCTTTGCCAGCAAAACCATCCGCTTCGGCTTCCGCACGATCGAGCGCAAAGGCAACCGGGTCTTCCTCAACGGCAAGCCGTTTTTCATGCGCGGCAACACCGACAACTGCCATTTCCCGCTGACCGGCTATCCCGCCATGGATGTCGCGGGCTGGAAACGGATCTTCAAGATCTCGCAGGACAACGGCATCAATTTCATCCGCTACCATACCTGGTGCCCGCCGCAGGCAGCGTTCGATGCGGCCGATGAACTCGGCATCTACCTTCAACCCGAAACCATTTGGATCGATGGCTGGATGCCGGGTGGCCTCAAGGGTCTGGGCAAGGGCGATGCCGACCTGGATGGCTTCATCCAGGCGGAAATGCGCCGGATCAACAATGCCTATGGCAATTCGCCCGCCTATGTCGCCTTCTGCATCGGCAACGAGCTGGGTTCCTCGGATTTCACCGAGATGGCAAAGTGGATCGCCGCCGAGCGCGCCTACGATCCGCGCCGCCTCTATGCCTGTTCGACTGCCCGCACCGTCACCCCGGTTGACGACTATGCGGTCACGCACAGCTATCCCGGCATCGGCGGCGTCCGCCAGTGGATGAACAGCCATACCGCCTGGAACTACGAAAAAGCCTACTCGCGCACCGCCACTCCCTGCATCGCCCACGAGATCGGCCAGTGGCCGGTCTATCCCGACTATGCCGAGACCAGGAAATACACCGGCATTCTGCGCGCCTGGAACTACGAGGATTTCCGCACGCTTGCCGAAAAGAACAACACCCTCCGCTTCAACCAGGAACTCCACGAAACCTCGCTCAAGCAATGCCTGATGCTCTACAAGGACGAGGTCGAGGCGTTCCTGCGCACTCCCTCCTGCGCCGGCGTCTGCCTGCTGGGCATCCAGGATTATTCCGGCCAGGGCGAAGCCTTGATCGGCTGGCTCGACAGCTTCTACGACGACAAGGGGGTCGGCGATTTCCCCAAGCCCGCCACCTGGTTCGCCCCGACCGTGCTCCTCTCCGGCTTTCCGAAATATGCCTGGGCCGCCGATGAAACCTACCAGGCCGACATCCAGATCCATCATTATGGGGCGACGGAGATTCCGGCCGGCACCAAGGTGGAGTGGTCGGTGTCGGATGCGGCAGGCAAAACCTGCCACGCCGGGATCGTGGAATTGAAGACGGCGCTCAAGCCTGGTCCCGCCACCACCAAGGATCCCAAGTCCGAAATGCTTTCCAACAAGATCAGCGAGGTCGCCATCCCGTTGGCCGGGGTGCCAGCCAATGCCAAATATATGTTCAACTTGCAGATCAAGTCTTTGGGACTGCATAACCAATGGCCGTTCTGGGTCTTTCCCGCCAAGATCGATGCGTCCATCTCCGCCACGGTTGTCATGACCGATGACCTGGCAACCGCCCAAGGCGCGCTGCGCGAAGGCAAAACCGTGGTGCTCGTAGCCTGTGGCCTGGGCCGGCCCGGCAAGTTCGTTTCCGGCAACTGGGGTGCTTTCTACTGGTCGACCACATGGTTCAAGGGACAGGCCATGCAGACGCTCGGCCTGTGGCTCGACAAGACCCATCCGGCGTTCGCCAACTTCCCGGCCGATGCGTACGGCGACTGGCTCTGGCGCGATCTCTGCAATGGCGCCCGGGCGTTCCGGCTCGATGGGATGCCCAAGGATTACCGGCCGATCGCCATGCCGGTGAGCGATTTTCATTTCAGCCAGCTCCTGGGCACCATCTTCGAGGCCAAGATCGGCCAGGGCAGGCTGCTGGTCTGCGGCTACAACCTCGACCAAAACTACATTGGCACCCGGCAGCTGCGCCGCAGTCTCCTCGACTATGCCGCCAGCACGAAATTCCAGCCCAAATCGACCACCACCCCGGAATGGCTCGACCAGCTCCTTGGCACCGCCGCACCCAAGGCCGATCCGCGCACGGCGGAATACAAGGCTGCCCGCCTCTATGTCGATTGCGCCGTCAACCTGGCGCAGGGCGGTGACGTGAAGTGGAATCGCGGTCTCGACCGCGCCGACGTCGCCGAAGGGCTCGGCTACGAGTTCAGCGGCACCACCTGGAAGGACAACGACGGCAGCTACTGGGTCGGCTGGAAGAAATTCTCCATCTCCATCAAAGTCACCGCCGTCGAACCCGGCCGGCTCCTCGTCCGCTTCCGCGATTCCAACGGCAACGGCCGGTCCGGCAAGGGGACCTTCGAAGGCCGCCCCTTCGACATTCCCCTGCACCAGGCCGAGCCCGATGGCGCCAAGTGGATCGAACTGCGTGTCGACCGCGAAGACAGCCTCGACAAGGTCCTCGAATTCGAGGCCGAAGTCCTCTCCGGCCCCAATCTGATGATTGACCGCGTCATCCTCATGCCAAAATAGGCACTGGATGCAAGGCAGGAAAAGGCTAGGGGTCATAGATCTATATTCTACAATTGAGATTGCAGGGAGTCGTCTCGGTACTTGCGAGACCACGTTGCTTCAGAGAAATGTCGTCTTGAATACGCAAGACAAAAACAGGTATACTCTCTCGCATGATGACACGTATTACATCCGAGTCGCAGGCCGCGAAGCATATTGAAGCGCGGCTGAAGCGAGAAAAAGAATTGAGCACGCCATATAGAAAAACCCTCGAAATCTCGGAGAAAACGAGGTATGATTTCAAATTGCAGAATGTGGATCTATGACCCCTGATTTAAAAAACGAAGGAAGGAAGAACAAATGAGAGCAATTCAGTCGATCTGTATGATGTTTATGATGATGCTGGTTTCGTATGCGGCGTCCGCCGCCGAATCTGTTTCGACCACCCTCACAGGCGAGGGCTGGACCATTGAAACGCAGGGCGACCGCGGCCGCCTCACGATCAAGCACGAACGCCTCGGGACGATCCTGCGCGACGTGCGCCTGAATCTCGAGGCGAACGGGGCCTTACAGGAGATGACACAATGGAAAGCGGAGGTCGCCGGTCCTCCGGTGCACACCTCCTCGTCGCGGGGGGAGACGAAACAATGGACGCCGGAGAGCGGCATTCCCGGCCGCCTGCTGGTGAGAACCGCGCAGCCTCCCAGCACTTGGATTTTCGAGCCGACCCGTGAATGCCTGAAGATTTCCAGCACGGCTCCAGGGGCGGTCTTGACCGGGCTGGCGCCAGTTTCGAAGGCGCGCGGACTGGCCCGGCTGTTGGATACCGAAGGAACTCCCGTGATCTGGCAGGGGACGGGCGAGTGCGCCGGGACCTATGGCGGAGCTTATACCCGAAACACTTCATTCCTGCCACGGGAGAACCCGGAGTGCATGTATTTCGCCTTGGGACAGGTAAGCGGATCGGTGTTTCACAACTTGTTCGACCAGAAAACCGACACGGCCATCCGCTTCACTCCCCAGACTCGTTTCTCGGCCGTGGGCGCCGACGCGGAGCAACTGGACGTCAGGATGGCGCTTCCGGGACCGGGTTCGATCAGGCTTGTTCCTGACTACTATACGAAAGTCCTCGGACTGCCGCGGTATGTTCCGATGGACACCTCCGTCTTCGACCGTGCGCCCATGGTGTGGTGCAGTTGGTCCAGCTACTTTGCCGACGCCACGGAAGCGGATGTCGTGAAGAATGTGGACTGGCTGGCTGAACATCTTCGCCCCTACGGTTTTCAAAACGTGACAATTGATGACGGCTACGATCGCATCCCGGGAAAGTTCGGTCCGGAGGGGCATAACTGGATCGATCAATGGGACAAGAAGAGGTATCCGAAAGGACCGCAATGGATCGCCAGCTATATCAAGTCGAAAGGACTGCGGCCCGGCTTGTGGCTGGTGCCCAATGGCTACTCGGGCGCGGTCAAGGACCATCCTGACTGGTACCTGCGTGACAGCCAAGACCGTTTCATCCGCGATTACAACACGCCGGGGCTGGACTCGACTCACCCCGAGGTGCTGGATTTTCTCAAAAAACTGTTCGTCACCTTGGGAAGCTGGGGATTCGAATATTACAAATTCGACGGTGAGTTCTCACTGCCGAAATACCATCCCAAGGTGGACCTGACCCGCCTTCATGACAAGAGTGCGGATCCGCTGGAAACATACCGGCGGCGACTGGCAGTCATCCGGGAGGCGGTCGGGCAGGGGGTATTCGTCGAAGGCTGTCCTGCCGGCACCCCGCTCGATGGCATCGGTTATTTCAATGCCTATTTCGCCGGGCAGGACGTGTACAACAACTGGCATGGCATGTACATGATGTTCGACTCGATCAATGCCAACGCCTTTCTGAATCGAATGGTCGTCTATCTGATGCCGGGCGAGACCATGGAACTCTGCGCGCCCATGAGCGTCGAGGAGGCCACGCGCACGCTTTCCCCGAGCGCCATCGGGAACGCACGGTCGCGCGAAGAGCCGATGATCGGCTTCGGCGTCACGACCGCCCAAGCCCGCACAGTCCTCAGCATGGTCGCGCTGAGCGGCGTGTCATATCCTCTGGGCGATGTGATGTCCGAAGTGCCGCTGGATCGTCTGCCGCTGCTCCAGCGCACCCTGCCGACGATGCCGATAGCTCCCATGGATCTCTTTAGCCGGGGCTCCGATGCGGACTGGGCTTGTTTCAAAAACGTCCGCGCCGACGACTACGTCCACCACTACCCTGAGGTACTGGACTTGAAGGTGGCCGGGAAAGCAGGAACCTACGATGTGGTGGCGCTGCCGAATTGGCGGTCAGCCCCGGCAACGAAAGACGTGTCGCTCAGCCGCCAGCTCGGGCTTGATCCCAGTGAGAAATACGTCGTCTTCGATTTCTGGAATCAGGCGTTGCTGGGCGTGGTATCCGACCGGATCTCCGTGGAGGTCAAAGGACACGATACCCGGGTGCTGCTGGTGCATCGCTTGTTGAAGACTCCTCAGTTGATCGGGACCTCGCGGCATATAACCGGCGCCTACTCCATAGAGGACCTTACGTGGAACGAGAAGACCAATACCCTGCAAGGTCGATCTGAAATCGTTCCGGGGGCTGACTACACGCTCTTCATCCATCTCCCGCCCGGCACCCCGCTGACTGTGAATGCGACGGCCACGGCTGGCGGCAACCCGCTTACGGTCAGGCAGGAAAGGGCAGGGGACCTCTTGTCGGTGACTTTCAAGAGCCAGCAGTCTCCAGTTGCCTGGCAGGCCAGATTTTTTGGAGAAAAGAAGCCATGAAAACACGCTTCCGTCATCTAGCTCTCGCTCAAGTATTCGCATCTCTTCTGATTACCGCTTTCGCTGATGTTCAGCCACAGCAACAAGAACTCAACGGCGCCAAGGTCAATGTTTCCGCGATGGAACTGGAAGTCTCCACCGGTGTCATCTCCCGTAAATGGAAATGGACCGGCGCGGGCTGGGCCACCACTTCGTTGCGAGACCTCGTCAGCAAACGGGAATACGCCAAGGAAACCGGACTCGCCTGCGACTGGAGACTGCCGGGCAAGCTCGACGATAAGTCCGTCGGTGAACTCGCCGATTGCGTCATCCGTGAAAGCGACGATGACGGCTTCTCCTCCAAACACCTGGAAGTCGTCTCTACGGTAAATTATCCCAAAGTCGGGATGGCCATCCAGCATGTCGTTTGGGTTTACCCTGGCGCTCCGGGTGTTCGCACCCAGGTCCGCGTGAAGGCACTGCCAGGTTACGACGCAAAGGGTGCTGTCCCGCACGACGAACAGTACAAATATTGCGGCGGCAAGCTTTTCCGTCCCGGCGCCCGCACCGACTTCCTGCCGCTGGATCTGTCCAAGCCCAACAGCCGCCGTTACTGGGGCATCTACAATGACCCCGGCAACCGCCTTGATCAAAGCAAACCTATGCTTGAGGAGAAAATCATCACCGGCTTCCCGGTTTTCCAGCCGGAAGTCATCGCTTGGGCTAGCGGTGAAGTGGTCGAGTACGGTGACTTTGGCGTCATCGTAGTCAAGGAGTCAGCCAAAGCGGTCAACCAACCCGCCCACCTGACCGGCGGCTTCTTCTCCGGCCAGCAGGGCGTCGAGGTCACCGGCTGGGGACTCGCCCCTGAAGAAATCGTTCCGGACCGCTTCCGGGAGTGCTGGGCGACATGGTCCATCGTCTATGGCGGTGGCAACGACGGCATGCAGATGGCGCTCAAAAAGTTCGATGCCGCCCGTTATCCGGTCTTCCCTGAACGCGATGCCTTCATCCTCTCCAATACCTGGGGTCCCGCCAATCCCGGTGGTATGCGGTATACCGCCGAAGAAACCGTCCTGAAAGAGATTCCAGCGCTCGCCGAAATCGGGGTCGAAGTCCTGCAAATTGACGACGGCTGGCAAAAGGCCGGCGACGGCCACTGTGCCAAAAACTTTCTGCCCAAATACAAGAACGGATGGAAGGATATCAAGGCGTTGGCCGACAAACACGGCATCCGTCTCGGACTCTGGGTCGCCATCCGCAACGCCGACTTAAACGACCTCAAGAAAAACATCGACGAACTTGGATTCGTAAGCTGGAAGGCCGACTTCGACTACCTCGCCAACCGCGGCGATTACGAAGCCCGTATTGCCAATTACCGCACCATCCTCAAGCATGCCTGGATGAAGACCCAATTCACCCTCTGCCCCGAGTATGATGCCCCGCGCTACGGTTGGTACTTCGCCAAGGAATATGGCAGCATCTACTTTCAGAATATTCAGGAAGCGGAACCCCCGCACCTGACCTTCGTCCCTTATCATGTCCTGCGCCAGCACTGGTTCATGGCGAAATATTTCCCGTCCAATAAACTGCAAGTCATGCTCCAAAACCCCAAGCGCACCCGCAAGGACTTCAGCGACGCCTCCCGGCACGGCCATGGTTACTGTTTCGCCATGGGAATACCCTTCGTCCCCTGCTTCTTCCAGCTCGCCCAATATCTTGACGACGACGGCAAAAAGGAACTCAAACCGCTGATCTCCGCCTACAAGAAAGACCGTGCCGATATCTTTACCAGCACCACCTTCCCGATCGGCGACGAACCCTCCAACGCCTCCTGGACCGGCTTCCAAATGGTCAGCACGCAAACCGCCGGAACCGGACACCTGCTCCTCTTCCGCGAAATGCACAATGCGCAATCCAAAGGAACCGTGCAACTCAAGTTCCTGGCAGGGAAAACCCTGTCGCTCACCAACCTCCTGACCGGCGAAAAAAGCACGGTAGCCGTCAGCGCCTACGGCAAGGCGGAATTCGAAATCTCCACCCCCGCCGATTACCGCCTGCTACGGTACGAAGCGCAGTAAGGGTCGTGGATAAAAACTCAACACATGAATTTCAGGTGGGATAAATTGATCAGAAAGAAGAGAGAAAAAATGAAGAAAACTTATTTTATGTCCATTGCTTGTAGCCTCATTTACTCTCTTCTGGCCTTACCAGCGGCTGGAGCACAAACGGTCGAGTTGAGGTCGCCGGACGGCAGTTTATCTGTGCCTCTGAGATGGAATGAGGAAGGGATGCTTGTCTATCAGTTCAGTGCTGACGGCAAGCTTCTGATCGACAAATCAATTCTTGGACTGACAGCCTCCGGTAAGAGCTTTGACATGGGTCTTGTCGAGGTCACCAGTAATTCGGTGGATACTGTCTGGAAGCCTGTTTGGGGCAAACGTGCGGTTGTCACGGATAAATATAACCAGGTCAGCTTGAAAGTGAAGGACATGCTGTTCGTTGCCCGTGCATATAACGATGGGGTAGCTTTCAGGTATGAGAACCTGATGCAAACGCCGGAAACCGACTCCACCCAGTTTAATTTCGCCGGCGACTATACGGCATGGTTCTATAACGGTGAGCGGCATAATCTCGGCCCGGATAAGCTCACGGACTGCGATGGCAACCGCAGGCCGGTAATGACTGTTATGGCTGGACCGGATCAGTACATGGCCATACATGAGGCTGCCCTTTCCAGCGGAGACCCACTGGTGCTGAAATCTACGCAGGGCCAGAAGTTGTTCAGTGTGGCTTCGGGCCCGAATAATGCCTGGCGTGTGATAATGTTCGGGCGTACCCCCGGAGCACTTGTGGATTCGCATATAATTGAGCTACTGAACCCGCCACCGGCAGAAGGCTCCGATTTTTCCTGGGTAAAGCCTGGTGTTGCTGTCTGGGATTGGCGGATAAACGGTGCGACTGCCGCTGGTTTCAAGTACGGTATGAACCTTCCTTCCTGGAAGAGAATGGTCGATTTCTCCTCTTCCAACGGTATCGCTTACCTTGTGCTTGATGCCAACTGGTACGGTCCTGAGTTTGCCAAAGACGCTGATCCCACAAAAGGCGGGAAGGTTGCAGATGTGATGGAGATCATCAGGTACGGTAAAACCAAAAATGTCGGTGTGTGGCTTTATCTTAATGATGTCGGCGGTCGTAAATTTCCGCTGGAGCAGACCTTGAAACAGTACTCCGAATGGGGAGCGGCAGGTATCAAGTACGGCTTTATGCGTGGATCTCCGAGGGAAAAGAATGACAGGACCAGGCTGATAACCGAATTATGTGCAAAGAACAGGCTCCTGTGCGACTATCATGACGGTCCGGTCCACCCTTACGGGCAGATGCGGACTTATCCGAATGCCGTAACGCGGGAGTTCTGCCACGCGCAGCTTGATGCTCACAGGGTGTTTGCTCCGAAGACCTTTGTAACGGCTGTTTTTGTGAATATGCTGGCAGGTCCGCTGGACATGAATAACGGACTGGCAGATCTGACCCAGGCCGGAAGGGTAGACCAGTCTTCTCCTGTGCCTTCAACACTCGCAGGTGAAGCAGCCAGGACGCTTATCGTGTTTTCAGGTGCAACGATAATACCTGATATACCTGAGAATTATAACAAACATCCTGAGATCCTGCGGTTCATCGCCGCACAGAAGATGCCTTGGATGGAAAGCAGGACAATAAGCGGCGAGATAGGCAAATACATAATAATGGCCCGGAAAGCATCTGACGGCACATGGCTTGTTGGAGCGGCTACCGATGAAGAACCAAGGGAGCTTGATATTCCGCTTTCTTTCCTGGATTCCGGGAAATATGAGGCAACTATTATTCAGGATGGTCCTAAGTCAGATTACAGGACCCACATGGAAGACTACACTGCCGATAAGAAGCATTTGACAGGTTCAGATGTTATAAAGGTCAAGCTGGCGCCAGGCGGCGGCGCATGCGTAATTCTAGCAAGGCAATTGTAGAATGTGGATCTACGACCCCTGACGTTGGGGAGAAGTTCTAAAGTTCTAAAGTTCGAGAGTTCTAAAGTTGGGAAGTGTCCGAGGGCTTGCGTCCTGATGTCCTTGAGTCCGAGGCTGAGTCCTGGGTCTTGGGTCAAAACCTTTGCGG
>CAIZQW010000154.1 GCA_903935195.1 uncultured bacterium | reverse complement strand
TTCCTAAGGCCTTTCCCAGTTTCAGGGCCAACTCCGCGTTGATAGGATAACGATTTGCTTGTCCCCGAATGCCATCTGTTCCAAACAGTTTCGTCATTTTTAAGTTCCCTTCATCTCTACTCGACGGTCACGCTCTTGGCAAGATTGCGAGGCTGGTCAATTTCGCAACCGCGCGCACGTGCAACATAATAGGCAAACAACTGAAGTGCCACCGCGGTAACCACAGGTGCGGTATAGACGGTTGTCCGCGGGAGAGAGATCACATCATCACAGACCTGCTCCGCCTCATGGTCACCCTCTGTCACAAGCCCGACAATCGGCGCCTTACGCGCGCGACACTCCTGAACATTTCCTAAGGTCTTTTCTTTCCCCGGAATATCATTTAAAAGCGCAATGACTGGGAAATGCTCATCCAGCAGGGTAATCGGCCCATGCTTCAGTTCAGCAGCCTGATAGCCCTCTGCATGAATATAGCTGATCTCCTTGAGCTTGAGGGCGCCCTCCAACGCTGTGGGATAGAGAATGCCTCTCCCGATGAAGAAGGCGTTCTTGACCGTAGCATATTTGGCGGCAATCTTCTCAATGCAAGGCGCTTGTTTCAAAACGATCTCGATCAACGTGGGAATCGCGGCAATCTCTTGACAGAGACTCAATCCCTCTTCGCGTGAGAGCCTCCGACAACGTCCCAGTTTGAGGGCCAGCATCAACAACACCGTCACCTGAGCTGTAAAAGCCTTGGTCGAAGCAACGCCAATCTCAGGCCCGGCATGGAGGTATATCCCCCGCCCCGCTTCGCGAGCGATCGTCGAGCCGACCACATTACAAAGTCCAGCCACAAGCGCTCCCTTCTGAATACTCTCGCGCACTGCAGCAAGCGTGTCGGCCGTCTCACCCGATTGACTCAGCGCCACCACCAGTTCATTTGGCCCGAGGATCGGATTACAATAGCGAAACTCAGCGGCCTGCTCTGGATCCGTCGGCAAGGAAGCCAACCCTTCAAAAAGATACTTGCCCACCATCCCTGCATGGAGGGATGTACCACAGGCGACAATGATCAACCTCTGGACTGCTGCCAGCTCACGAGGGTTCATGTTTAACCCCGAGAGAATTGCCGTACCCAGCGAAATATCGAGTCTCCCTCGAATCGCATTTTGAAGCGCTTGGGGCTGCTCAAAGATCTCCTTGAGCATGAAGTGTTCATACCCGCCCTTCTCAGCAGCTCCAATCTCCCACTCAACAATAGCAACAGGGCGATGGACCGAGGCGTTGTCGAGGGTATAAATCTGGGGACCTTCCTCTGTAATGAGCGCAATATCCCCATCTTGAAGATAAATCACTTGCCGCGTGTGGGAGACGATAGCCGAGACATCGCTCGCTACGATCGTCTCTTGGTCTCCAACACCGATCACGAGCGGACTCCCTTTACGCGCCACCACCATCTCTTTGGGATGACGAGCCGAGATCACCGCAATTCCGTACGTTCCCTCGACCTTTTTCAATGCCTGGGAAACTGCGGCCAACAAATCGCCCTTGTAATAGGCACCGATGAGATGCGCAAGGGCCTCCGTATCCGTCTGCGAGCAGAAAACTGTTCCATGCGATTCCAACTGTTTTCGAATGGAAGCATAATTTTCGATAATGCCATTATGCACCAACGCAAGCTCCCCACAGCGGGTCACGTGGGGATGGGCGTTTGCCTCGGTTGGAAGTCCATGGGTGGCCCAACGCGTATGTGCAATACCCAGATGGGCTGAAGCCTGTTCAGCCTCTGTCGTCACCTCAATCAGCTTCTTTTCCAACTGCGCGACCTTCCCCACCTCTTTGACAATACGCAACCCCGTGGGTGTACAGAAGGCGATGCCAGCGGAATCATAACCCCGATACTCCAGTCGACGAAGACCGTTCACCAAAATATCAACCACGGGGCGAGTTCCCACATATCCGACAATTCCGCACATACGTCTATCCTTGTCTTTTAAAAGTTACTTTGACTTCTTATCTAAAACACCTTGCAACGCATACAACCGTAGCGTACCGTTGGCCTTGGGCATATAGAGAAGAATCTGTTTCATCGCACCTGAATATTGAGAATTAACGGCCAGAGGAATCGAATAACTCTGCCGCGTCCCGTCAGCTTGAACCTTCAGCGGGTAAGCGATATGTTTCCCGGAAAAAGTAACCACCTCCACAACCACCCTCTGGGCTTGATTTGTCGAAGTGAATGTAAACGCCGCATCCAGATTAAGAACAGGCATCCTTTCCGCTTGCCATACCGTAGTCGGCGACGCGATGACACCGCGTGCTTCTTCACGGTAAGTAATCTGCAACGCATCCTTGATCGGCCAGCCTGAATCGTTTGCTGAGCCACGATAGGTAAATCCTTTCCGATCATTTTCAAAACGCCAGGAGGGTGCAACGGGTGGACCATGAAGTGCTTTTGCCGTGCGGCGGATCTCATTCACGCTGCCGACAATCAAGTAGGTTTGATAGGTCCAATCAATGTTGTAATCCAAAATCAGCGTGCCGATCGGCGCGATATAACCTGTCTGCATGTCCTTGCAACCGCCCACGCCTTTTTTATTGTCTCCACCAGCAAAGCCGCCTGTGACTGGAATAACCTCTGACTGATAGAGTCCGACACCTATGTTGGAATCGTTCACGAGCGCGGACCACTGTTCCGTTGCCTCAAAGTAGCTCCACGGCCAGCCCTTGCCATCTGCTTTGTCAACAATGTTTGTAGTCGGAGCATCTGTAAACGGCGAATCACCTGTATAGGTCACGAGCTTATACCAAGGACCATTCGTATAGAGTGCGGGCATCTCCTGATGCCGGCCTGGATATTGAGTCTTGTCCTGGCGCTGATTAATGATACGCGCCTTCATCTGGATCGTATTCTCGGAGACAAGGGTGTAGGTCACTTCAAAGATGCAATCTCCTTCAACATTGATATGCGGCCACTGCATGGGCACACAGCGTACGCGAATGGTCTTCGCATCTGGCTTCTCAAAGGCGAGGGTTCTGGATTTAATGCGACCAACGCTTCCGGATTGAATAGGGTTCCAGCCCAATTGCGCCCACGCCTTGTGGGGCTCTTCTTTCTTCGGGCCTATGTACGGAATCGGACCACTGTAGTAGGACATCTGAATCTGGCGTCCCCAGTCGTGGCTATTGATCATATTCACATTGCCGTTCTTTTTATCCTCCAAGAGGGTCACGGCTCCACCCAAACTTAGATCAACCCCAAGGCGCAGACGACTATTCTCCAGATAGCGCATCGGGTCTTTACCAAAATCATATCGCGCAACTGGTACGCCCGTTGCGGCATTCACGCTGCTGATTCCCAAGAATAGCCCTAGGGCAAGAGCCCATAAACTATGCAATCTTTTCATTTTAAAAGTCTCAGCTTGACGAGTTCGTCATCACGGATCACTTCAACATAGAAATCGCCGTTGCGCTCGAAGAGTCCATGGACAGAGTCCGCGCCCTCCTTCTCTGCAACCGAACGCACAATATCAATCATGGGACGGGTAATTTGGAGTCCGGGCAGGAAGAGCGGGATACCGGGCGGGTAGGGAACGAGGAGTTGACTGCTGATACGCCCTTCTGTATCTTCAAGCTTCATCAGCTCACCGTCACACAGCGCCGCATCGCGTGGCACAATGACGTTCTGTCCCTTGACTGCATCCACGACACTGCTTGCAAAGGCATCCTTCTCGGGACGTCCCAGCGCATCCTTCATCTGAAAGAGTGCTCGATAAAGATACTCAAAATGATTTTCCACAGTTCCCATAGAGACCAAGAAGAGGAGCGTCACTGGCGTTGACTTTTCCCACTGGATCCGCGACTTGCGCAACAACGCCTTAAAGGCACTGCAGCCTTCTGGGGTCTTAAACGAAATCGTCAACTTTAAGGGGTCATGCATATACCCAGCACGTTCATATTCGTCAGCCTTTTCCTCGCCAACGACCTCTCTCAGTCCGACAAAACATTCAGCCTCTGAAAGTCCACAGCCATGCGTGACACGCTCTTTAAAGCTCTTAATCCAGCGCAACCGTTCCTCAATCAGGCGCATGCCTTCCAAGCGCATTTGCACGCCTGCACAATCGAGCGTCGCCATCATGGGATAATGGGGCGAGGTGGAGTGCCAATAACGCAACACTTCATGAAGATCATGGGAGAACTTGGAATAGGAACCATGTCCGTTGATGGCAAAACGCGACCTCAGCCATTGCCAGTCTGCAGACTCCGTTTCAAAAAGCTGCTTAAAGCGGAAGGAGACATGGATCATCGAGGACTGACTAAAGGCGGCCATGGTCTTATGCGTCGAGTGGACGGCAAAGTGCGCGCTGGTGGTTTCATGAATGGCATTGTAGCGCACACGGCGGCCATCCGCAGTCACCCACGTGTAATAGGGGTGAAAACTCAGATACGGCGCCCACGCCTCGTCGGCATAGAAGAGCATCCCATTGCGCTCGCAAAGTCGGGCAATCTCCCATACGGGATAAAGAATCCCTTCGTATGTGCAAGTCGTCAAGATCACCATACGAGGTTTTTGTTCCTCAGGATAATTCGCAGTAATTGCCTTGCCGAGGTCCGCGATGGAGATCGGTCCCCAGACGCCCAGGCGAGCATTAAATTGGGCAGGTAGATAGACAGGAATCGACCCAGACATCACCACCGCGTGATGAACGGACTTATGGCAATTCCGATCGAGAAGCACATATTCGCCTGGTCGTAAGAGCGTCATCAGCATCGCCTTGTTAGCTGTTGACGAACCATTGGTAATATAACAGCTTTGCGCGGCACCAAAAATTTCAGCGGTTAAGCGTTGGGCATCCGCCAGAGGCGTGTGTGATTCAGGTTTCGAGAGATCTCCAAGGCTATGCACCGAGGAACTGATGTCGCAACGGAAACTCATGCTTCCAAACTCACAGCGAAACCCTTGTAAAAAGAGAGAGTTGGTGAATGCATGGCCAGAATTATGGCCGGGTGTATGCCAGGAAGAACCCGCATCATTGATCACGTACTCACGAAGTTGATGCCAGAAGCGAGGCTCCCATAACGACCTGAAGAGATGCAGGATCCGTTGTTCATAGATGGCCATGTGATCAAAGATCCCTGCAGGCTTGAAGGTCCAGCGCTTGGAGGGATGCGTAAACTTGCCGTCCTGACAGGAGATCAAGACAATTTTGGGCTGGACAGGAAAATAGGTATTCAACCATTGATGAATAAACATTCCCTCGGCCGAGAGCTGATGAAGGAAGACCCTTTCTCCCGTCTCTGTCTCAAAACAGTCATCCAGCAAAAACATGATACAGTTCTTTGCATCATCGTTTAAATGTCCATTTGCACTGTCACCATCTACAAACATAACTTGAGCTAAGGCCTCAGCACTTGTCACAGGCACGATGCGCACCAAAGGCCAGTCAATCGGCTCCTCCGAAGGGAAGGTCGCATCACAGAATGTCCTGAATAGATCTGAAAACTCGTTTGACTTGGCATGGAGAGTCGCTTGATCCTCCAACTTGCTCTGCAAATGAACGATGGTTAATTCATTCATAAATGACCTAAGGGTAGCTACCTTTCATCCTTAAAAATTAAATAGGGTGTCGAAAAAGATTTTAAGCATATCAAATGCTCGGGACCTTGTCGTGAAGAAAACGAAAAAAGACATCATGATTTTTACCTAAAAACACTTGTATTTTAAAGCCATTCTTGTGATACTTTGACCGGTTAATTCACTACAGGGAACATGGTTATGAAACGAACAGGTTGCCTCTTAGCGTTCTTGTTGTACACAACGGCTCTCCTCGCGACCGAAAAACCGAATATCATCTTCATCCTTGCCGATGATCTTGCGCAAGGGGACCTTGGCTGCTATGGCCAGCAAAAGATCAAAACCCCTCATGTAGACAGGTTAGCCACTGAAGGCACTCGTTTCACACAGGCGTATTCCGGCACCACGGTCTGCGCCCCCTCCCGCACCTCGCTGATGACAGGTCTCGACATGGGGCACTCCCCTGTCCGCGCCAACCGACAGATTAATAATGGCCAGATGCCTCTGCCAGAAAAGACCCTGACCGTCGCCGAACTCCTTAAGCAACAAGGCTATGCAACTGCCTGTATGGGAAAATGGGGCATGGGTATGTTCGACACGACGGGCAGTCCGCTCAAGAAGGGCTTCGATCACTTTTACGGGTATAATTGCCAGCGCCATGCGCACAGCTACTTTCCGCCCTATCTCTTTGAAAACGATAAACGTTTTGAGCTCCCCGAGAACCTGGCGGGCAAAAAGACATATGCTGACAAGCTCATCCAGAAGGACGTCCTCGCCTGGGTCGAACAGCAGAAGGACAAGCCCTTCTTCCTCTTCTATGCGACCACCCTCCCCCATGGAGCTTATGAGATTGACGATCTTGGCATCTATAAAGACAAGGAGGGGTGGACTCAAGAGGCCAAGACCTACGCCGCGATGGTGACACGCCTAGACAGCAACGTAGGTGAACTCGTGGCACTCCTGAAAAAGATGGGCATTGAGAAGAACACCCTCATTCTCTTCGCTGGCGACAACGGCTCCTCCTTTGGCGAAGCGTCTGCAATCTCCACCTTTTTCAACCAGCCGATGAGCGGTAAGTTGCGCGGCTTTAAGCGCGGCATGTACGAAGGGGGACTTCGCCAAGCCTCCCTTGCCTACTGGCCCGGAACTGTTCCCTCCGGACGCGTGAGCGAGGAGCCCTGGGCCTTCTGGGACTTTTTGCCGACCTGCGCGGAGCTCTCTGGTGCAACCTACCCAGCGGACTTTAAACCGTGCGGGCTCTCCCTGGCCTCCTTCCTCAAAGGCGGGTCTGCACCTCAGCGCGAATGCTTCTACTGGGAACTGCATGAAGGATCCTTCAAGCAAGCCATCCGGTTTGGAAACTGGAAAGCCGTCCGCAATGGACCCAATGGCAATATTGAACTCTATGATTTAAGTAAAGACAGTGCTGAGCGGCATGACCTCGCAGCATCTCAACCGGAGAAGGTTAAGCAAGCCGAACAGTTGATGCTCCAAGCACGTGTTGACGATCCCAACTGGCCAATGAAAGAAGCTTCGAAGAAGAAAGGTAAATTATGAAACACTACGTTGAAGGAAAAGTTATCATCATTACAGGCGCCTCATCCGGATTTGGCGAGGCTGCGGCTTATATGCTCAATGAGATGGGCGCCAAGCTGGTCTTGACAGGACGCACACTGAAGACATTGAACGCCGTGGGCAAAAAACTCTCGCCTAAGACCTGGATCGCGGTGCAGGCCGATGCAACCGTGACCAAGGACTGGAGCAAGGTTGTCAAGCAGACCGTCAAGGCCTTTGGACGTATTGATGTGCTGGTGTGTAATCATGGCTGTGGCATTAAGATTGCAAACGTTGAGTCCATGACCGACGATGATTTCCAGAAGGTTTTAGATACCAATTTGACCTCCATTATGAAGGGCGCACGTGCCGTCATCCCGGAGATGCGCAAATCAGGGTTTGGCCACATCATCAACGTCTCCAGCGGATGCGCTCACTTTGCCTGGCCCTCCTGGGCGGTCTACACGGCGGCGAAGGCAGGCATGGTCGGATATACCCGTTGCCTGCACAAGGAGATGGAAGTGTGGGGTGGCAAGGCGACCTGCTTCATTCCTGGCGCCGCGCGAACAAACTTCTGCGCAAATGCCAAGATTGATGACAGCTGGATGACCGGTTACCCGACAGCCGAGGATTTTGCGCGTACCCTCGTTCACTGCATTGATGTTCCTGAAAATTGCGTGATTGATGAGGTGAGTATCTGGGGAACCAAACAAGTCAAAGACATGTTGACGGCCTATTAATGCCCATACAGTCAGTTTTCTGAAAGAGAACTCCTTCGCCTGACGAATCGGCTTGAAAGCGCAGGGAAACCTGCGTATACTTTCCCGAACTATGACTGTTTCAACTGACTCAACTCTCGAATTGGGCGAACAACCTATTGCGCGCCTGATGCTCAAGGCAGGAATCAAGGCACATGACCTTGTCAGCGCCTCCAAGGTGCCCATGACGCACAAGATGGTATCCCGTGCCTGCAAGGGCCGGAAATGTACGGCCAACACAAAGAACATCGTTCTAAATGCACTTCAACAGGTCACTGGCAAAACCTACGCCTTCTCAGACTTGTTTAACTACTAATCCGCCATGATGATTCTAAAGCTTACGGCTACACTGTTCAGTGCCCTGCTTTTGTGGTCTGCATTCCCCCCTTCCTCCCAATCCCAAAGCATCTGGTTTGCATTGGTTCCGCTGATGCTGATCATCCGGACCCATCCCCCTAAGCGAGCCTTTGTCTGGGCTTGGCTGACGGGTCTGCTCTTCTGGTCCGCAACATTAAGCTGGTTCCCTGCCATTATCAAGAATGGCGGCCCTTGGATTCTGGTCGTCCTTGGCCAGGTGGCCCTCGCTGCGTGGTGTGCCCTCTTCTTTGGTCTCTTTGCTTATGCGTCTGCCTTTGTCTGGGCGTGGGCAGGAACAAAGGGCAGCCTCAAGCGCATCCTCATTGTCACGCTCCTTGACCCATTGCTCTGGGCCGGCACCGAATACCTGCGAGGAAAAGTCTTCACCGGCTTCGCGTGGAACTTTCTCGGGGTCAGTCAAGTCACAAATTTGCCTCTCATACAGATTGCCTCTGTGCTGGGCGTTTACAGTGTTTCCGCACTCGTCATCCTTGCCAATGGTGCCATCACCAGCATAATGGTTCGGACGACAGATCCCTTTATCGCCCGTTACAAGAGGCAACCCTTCACTGCCCCGGCCTTTCCCGAGCGGTTGCTCCGTTCGATCGAAAGCCTCCTCCCCTTTGGACTGGTCTTCTGTTGCTGGGCCTGGGGACTCAACCGTGTGAACACCTGGATCAAAACCGAGCAGACCCATCCGATCTGGCGTATGGCGATTATTCAGCCGAACATTCCCTGTCGTTTTCTCAATAACAAAGAGCTGATTAAGCAACAACGCGCAATCTTCCATGAGCAAAATCAAATGGCGAAGTTGGCCAATCCCGATTTGACCATCTGGCATGAGACATCCGTCCCTTATCTTGTTCCTGAAGACCCTGCTGCATTCACGTTCATCAAGCGTGGCGCGGACAACACAGGCTCTGCTATATTGTCGGGCGTCATGGAAGCAGAGAAGGTCCCTGTTTCCCGAAGTGCACCCGCGGGCGTTAACTATTACAATGCCGCCTGGCTGTTTGACAAAGAAGGGAAACCCCTCGGCGCTTATCGCAAACAACACCTTGTCCCCTTCGGGGAGTTTATCCCCTTGGATAAAACCTTCCCGATCCTGCAGAAGCTCGCACCGACCGGCATTTCCTGCATGCCTGGCCGCGATGCAAGCATCATGCGACTCCAGCGTCCCACTGGCGACACACTCGATATCGGGGCTTTGGTCTGCTTTGAAGACACCATTCCCGAATTAAGCCGTAAAGCGGTGCGGGCGGGCGCTCAGATCCTCGCATTGGTGACCAATGACGCGTGGTTCAACGGTTCCATTGAGCCGGTCCAACATCTTCACCAAGCCATCTTCAGATCCATTGAAAATGGGGTTCCCATGGTCCGTTGCGCCAACTCTGGCGTCTCCGCGACCGTAGACCCTGTCGGGCGCACAACACGCCTCTCCGCGGATAAACAGCAGGCCGATTTTCATGGGTTTCTGGTCCAGCCTGTCT
Organism: uncultured bacterium; assembly: GCA_903935195.1. Taxonomy (GTDB): domain Bacteria; phylum Verrucomicrobiota; class Kiritimatiellia; order RFP12; family UBA1067; genus CAIZQW01. The sequence continues at coordinate 39,757 of CAIZQW010000154.1, read as the reverse complement.
CTGTCCCTACACGCCCCTTACCCTCTCTTTATACAGTTACCGGAGACTGGTTACTAGCAATTCCTGGAGCTCTTTTGGCGATTCTGCTCGCGCTGTTCCATTTGAAACCTCAACGATTCTTCAAAAAACAGCGGCAGTAAAAAAGATTTGAGAAAATGAAAAAACGCGATTGAAAAGCCAAGGCCAGTTTGGTAAAGTATACAACTTCATGCCCGACAGAAGGTAGCGCGGGCGACAAGAGGAGAATATCATGAGTCAGCATAGCAGCTTAAAGGGTTCGGGCAAGATCACAGCAAAGCGTAATGTATTGAAGCGTTTCGAGCGCGTCAATCTGTTGAAGAAGCGTGGTCAGTGGAAAGATGGCGATCGTGGTCTGGGACTGCGTAAGACCAAGCCGGAAGTCTAGAATCGTCACGGTCAAAGCGTTTTGCCACAAGGCAATCCTTTGTAAAAAAAACTCGTCCGCCACACTGGCAGGACGAGTTTTTTTGCTTCTCATGACTAAAATGATTTAGAGCTGAAGGGCCTTGCTTTTGGCGATTGCATCACGGATGCAGTCGAGTGCCGCCCGGGAAGAGATAGTTGCAGCGGTCACAGCATCAACCTGTCCGCCGTCCTTCTTAACAATCCAATTGTCCTTCAAAAAACGGCCCTTCAGGGGGTCCTTAAAACTATTTCCGGCAATCTTGGTTCCGAGTCCCGGAGTCTCGTTAGAACTCAAAACTTCATAATTAATCAGTTTTCCATCCGCGCTCAGTCCAACCATGAGCACAACCTCGCCACTGTACCCATTCTTCGAGCGCCCTTCGACTGCAACAGCGACAATCTTTCCATCCTGTTTAGCGACATAGAAGCTATTTGTGGCAGCGTCCTGAACAACCTCCACCTTCTCAGGGAGGGGAAGCCCTGCGGGCATGACATTGCTCGCTGCAGCCTTGGTGCGAGCCTCAAGGGCCTGCGCGATCGGCTCTTGGGTCAGCTTGTAGACAGCCGCCAGCAATGCAGAACTAACTGCACAAATGACCGTCAAAACTGTTACAAGCCTAAACATAGCTAAACTCAAAAAATACTTACTTCAAGACCTTAATCTTGATATTGCGAAACGAGACGTTGTCTCCATGATCCTGGAGCAAAATATGACCGCTCTCAGCTTCACCCCAGTTTTTGGATTTACTGAACTTACTTTTGGCGACAGCTGCACGAAAGGCCTCGCTGCCACGTTCGAAGGAGAGAACCTTCTCCCCATTCAACCAATGTTCCACCTGCCTCCCGTGACAGACGATCATGACCACGTTCCACTCACCTACAGGACGCAGTTTAGCCTCAGGAGCGGGCATCACATCATAAAGGGAGGCGACTTTGCGTGAGCCATTCTTACCCAACTTCGCATCGGGGTGGTCAGGGTGCAAAATTTGGAACTCAGGTGCAGTTCCCCCATTGAGCTTTGGGTTAAAAAAATACTTGATGCCACTGTTTGATGCATGCGTCTGCTTAAATTCCAACTTCAATGTGAAATTCGAGTAGACGTTCTCGGTAATGACATCCCCCGCATAGACTTCCTTGAGTACCGACAGGATCCCGTCCTTGATCTCCCAGCCCTTTTGAGGAAAAGCGTTGGTTTTGATGCTTCTCCAGCCAGCAGTGGTGGTGCCGTCCCACAGCATCGTCCACCCCTCACTCTTCTCCTGCTCCGTCAAGACGTTCTCTTCAGCACGCATAACAAGCGACGCCAGAATCATTCCGGCCACACAAACAATCTTTTTCATTATTCAATCTCCTTGTTACACGATAACGTTGGACTGCAAAGATGACAGGAAACGAGGTTGAGGTGTTATTGGCGACACCAACCTCCGCCCTACTCTGGCTTAGAGAGGTCCATCGCGGCAATGCGCGAAGCAATCTCATCGGTCAGATTGTTTGATGCTGCGGCAGCGGCGGCAACCAGCGCATGATAAACCGCACGATAAGAAGAAGAGCCATGTGAAATGATCACAGCCCCGGGAACACCCAGCAAGGGCGCCCCTCCATAAATCTCAGGGTCCATGTGCTTCTTGACACTCTGCAAGGCGCCACGCAGGAGTAAGGCTCCAAACATCCGCACGGGATCCATGAAGAACTCTTTCTTCATCAAAAATCCCAATGCGTGGGCAACGCTCTCAGAGGTCTTCAAGACGACATTTCCGACAAAGCCATCGCAAACCGCCACATCGGTCTCCCCCATGAAGAGGTCATGTCCTTCGATATTTCCACGGAACCTGAAGTTCTGCTTTTGCAAGAGCGGGAAGGCCTTCTTCGTCACTTCATTGCCCTTGCCATCCTCCGTGCCGATGCTCAGCAGCCCTACAACAGGATCTTGTTGTTTCAAGACCGCCTTTGAATAGGCAGCACCCATCACAGCGAACTGAGCAATCCAGTCCTCAGAACAATCCATGTTTGCCCCTGCGTCAAGCAAGAGCATGGGCCGATCGCGACGACGTGTCGGAAGCGCCGCAGCGATGGCTGGGCGTATCACACCTGGGATCCGTCCCAAGGCAAAGACAGCTGCCGCGGCAACAGCACCGGAATTTCCAGCGGAGACCATGGCATCCGCTTCACCCTTCTTGATCAAATCCATACAGATATTGATCGAGCACTGCTTCTTTTTGCGAACAGCAGCGGCGGGAGACTCATCCATGTTGATATTTTCAGGAGCATGAACAATCTGAAGCCGGCTCATATTCGCCTGAGGATATTTAGAAAGCTCTGCATGTATCGCTTGCTCGTCACCGACCAGCAAGACACGCGTAATGGTACCGTGGGGCTTTACAGTAGCCTCAACAGCTCCATGCACAATCTCACCGGGTGCATGATCACCGCCCATTGCATCCAAAGCAATCCGCATGGGAATCCCCCTATAAACACTGTTAAAGAATTAAGAACAGAATCTGTCCTTAATTCTTATATCACAAATAAAATTGTCACCCTCGCGAGACTTCTTTAAGCCTCAATCGTCAGCACCTTACGTCCCTTGTACATACCACACGAGTGGCACACACGATGAGACTGCTGCATTCCGCCGCAATTCGGACAGGTCTGCACTTGAGCCAGTTCTGCCTTAATATGCCCCTTGCGCTGGCGGATTCTCATTTTCGACTTCTTCCTTTTTGGTACGGCCATTTTCTCATTTCTCCTTGTTCTTCTCAGCAACTGTGCTTTGCACAGTCCAAATCATGTTTCACACCTCAATGCGAACACACTGGATGATCTTACAATCCCTCCAGCGTAGCCCACCGGCGATCACTTCCCGCCTTCTGGCAAGCACAGATCTCCTTGTTGAGGTTCTTCCCACAGGTCATACAAAGTCCTTTGCAGGTATCGCTACAGACCGGATAACTAGGAAGGTCGAGTATAATAGCTTCTCTGACCTCATCGGTCAAGTCTAGGAAGTCAGTTGCCTCGGAAATTTCTATGGAGGTGACAAAATCACGATCTTGGACAACTTTTTGAAACTCCCCCCCACACCGGACACAAATGCAGTTAAGGGGCAGGCTCAGGGTGCCACGGACCAACAACTCCGTACCCAGAGCCTGCGCAAAAAGATCATAAGCAAGAGCTCCCTTTGGGGCAAAGACCTCACTCGCCCCAAGATCGAGCAACGCGAGGGATAGCTCACCTTGATACCGTTCCCCGTCCTCATCAAGCCGAGCAACATCAACGATCAAACGCGCCTGTGTTTCCAACGGCACCTCCTGTCCGAAGCTGGTGCTCCGGATGCATCTTTAAGTACTGTTCAACATGCCCCTGGACGCTCTCGGGCACAAAGGAGCTCGTATCGCCGCCATAACGCGCGATTTCACGGATCGTACTGGCGGTAACATAGCTATAATTCTCGTTTGGCATCATGAAGAGGGTCTCAATCTCAGGAGCCAGCTTTCGATTGGTGAGCGCCATCTGGAATTCATACTCGAAATCAGAATAGACGCGCAAGCCACGTACAACCACCCCGATTTTACGGGGACGGCAGTATTCCACCAAGAGGCAGTCCAAACGATCCACCTCAACATTCTTAAGGCCGGCATCTTCAATGCTCTTCCGGATCATCGACATGCGCTCTTCGAGGGAGAACATGCCCGTCGCCTTGACCGAGACACCCGCCACCACGACAATCACCTTATCAAAGAGGGCCGCGCTGCGGACGACCAAATCAAAATGGCCCAGCGTGAGGGGATCAAACGTTCCCGGATAAACCGCTATTCTGTACATAAAACCACATCTTCCTTTCTATAGAGCACCACACGCGTATGTCCGTAGGTGCGATCACGTAAAATTCCCCAGCCCGGCACTGTCTCTGCCTTCTGGCGCTCGCCCATCTCTGCAATAAAAAAACCACGCTTGGCAACAACCTGTTGCTCGGCCAATGCCGTCATCAACTCACCAAACCCCGCCTCATGCGCCTGCTGGTATGGCGGATCCGCATAGATCACGTCAAACGCCCGTCCGCGTCCGGGCCCCTTCACCCACCGCATCACCTCTAAACAGAAGACCTCACCCTTATCGCTTCCTAATAGAGCCAAGTTCTCTTTGAGCACCGCAACATGACGGGGTTCCTTCTCGACCCATGTCGCCGATTTCGCTCCTCGGCTCAGGGCCTCAAAGCCAACAGCCCCCGAGCCTGCATAAAGGTCTAAAAAGGTCGAGTCTGGGGTCACTGTCATGAGCATGGAGAAAATAGCCTCCCGCACACGATCCTGCGTAGGGCGGACCGCATCACCGGAAGGTGCCTTCAGCTTACGTCCGCACCAAGCTCCACCTGATATCCTCATAGTTGGTTATAGTATACCCGACTCAGCCCCCAAAAGGCAAGAGTAGGTTGTCATCCTCGACTCCCAGCCGTTGTACCAAAAATCCTTGCTTCTTGTCCCTGATGTTTGGCATAGTATCAAAATCATTCAATCTAGGAATTTCTTATGAAACCGTCCTCTTCTCTTCTGTGGCGATCACTCCTTTTTACACTTTCCCTCTACACCCCGCTTCTGTTGGCGCAGGACAAAGAAGACAAAGAGGAGGACAAAATCACAAATTTGACTGAAGCCGTTTCAGCAACTGTTTCATCTAACGCCCCCTCCGCTGCGGCCAAAAGCGAAGCAAACTATTCGCAACTCCTTGAAAAGTTTCTCGCTGACCAACAAGAAAAATTCATCCTGCATACCGTCCGTTGCCAGTTTGTCAGCGCAGAGACGCTTCGGCGCCTTGTCGAGAGCTTTCTCTCGCCGGCCGGGACCGCCGCCTGCAGCGGGGAGGATGATCTGCTGGTCATCTCTGACACCGCTGAACGTATTGAGCAGATCAAAAAGATCGTCGCAGATGCTGATCAGCCCGTGCCTCAAATCCTCGTAGAGGCGCGAATCGTGGAGTTTGAATTGAGTGACGCCCTGAACAAGGAGGTCGAGATCGGCTTCACAAAGATGGGCGATTCAGAGCAGCTCCGAAGAGTCTTCAGCAACTTGATCCTTCCGGGCTACGATGCCATTGGAACAAGCGTCAACGACGTGGAGGCTTCAGCAGGAGGTGGCTCAAGTGGACGCACGTGGCTCTTTGGCGGTAATGACAGTTTTAAGATCTGGGGCCTGATTAACTATCTTCAGACCAAGGATTGCGCACGACTCCTCACTTCGCCAAATATTGTCATTCGTCGTGGGGCTGACGGCAACATCACAACAGGCGAAAAGGTTCCGATCGGGACGGAGACCACCACAGGAAGCAGTATCAGCAAATCAACACGTTTTGAAAACGTCGGGGTCAAACTCATCGTCCGTCCTGTTATGATTTCGGGCGAACGGATCCGCCTGCGGATCAATCCAGAATTTTCAAACATCGCCCGTTATGACCTTGTCAGCAAGGCACCTTACATCGCCCTGCGTTCAGCCTCCACTGAACTGGAAGCAAAATCTGGCGAGATGATCATCCTGGGCGGACTCCTCCGCAAAGAGGAGCGGGAGACAGACACGCATGTCCCCTACCTGTGGCGCATCCCCCTTGTTGGCTGGTTTTTCACCGGCAAAAATACGCGCTCGATCACCACTCAACTGGTCATCTTCATGACCCCCTATTTGATCACCCCTGAGACCGCCCCACTCCGTGACAAGGCCCAGGCCGGAAAGATATCGGAGCAACTGCGGTTAAAGATGCAGGAAATCGAAGGTCATATCTATGATAAAGGGCAATCCCTTGGAACGCCCCAGGGTCCCCAAGCACTTAAGAAGGTCGCGGAATGAGCAGGAGAGAGAAGTTCATTAGTTCATTAGTGCGTTATTACCGCTTCGCTTTCGGCATTCGCCGAATGGTTTACGCTGTCGCTTCAACGAGCATTATTTCACTCGTGTTCGTTACCGGATGCGATAAGGGGGCTTCTGCCAATAAGACGCAAGCCTCCAACCGTTTCTTTACGGTCAAGCGCGGGGACTTCTCCGTGGTCTTCCGGTCCGACGGACAACTCGGCGCCATCAAAAACCATAGCATCGCGTTTGAAGGTATGCGAGGGGGCGATCAATTAAAACTAACCTTCGTGACCCCGGCCCATTCGGCGGTCAAGTCAAACGATGTCATCTTTCGTATCTCCGATGAGTATTTCAAGAAAATGGAAACCGATATGCTGCAAAAAATTCAGACCGGTGAGCGCAGCATCGCCATGGCAGAGAAGGACATCGAGATGATCCGGGCGGACAACATCAATGACTTAAAAACTGCGCTGGATACGCTGAAGACCTCTGCCGACACCTTCAACAAGTACGACAAAGAAGATGCTCCAAAGAAAAAACGAGAGCTCCAATTAAGCGTCGAAGCAAAGATCAATGCCATGGAAAAGGCTGATACGGATCTGACGCTGGCCCGCAAGGCGTTCTCCGATGCCTACGCCATGGATGAATATAAGCAAATGGAGGCAGAAAGCAAAGTCAACGAAGCCGTGATAAAAGTGGATAGCACTAAACAGGATGTTGATTCCGCCTTTCATGAGTTGCGCATCTTTAAGCGCTATGAGCATCCGGAAAAGCTCCAGTCCTCACGTGAAACTGTCAAACGTAACACTATTGCAGTTCAACGGGGTATCGTGAACAATGAGACACGTCTGACCAAAAAGATGATCGAACTGGAGATGGAGCAGAGGTCCATCGAGGAACTGGCGTTTGAGCTCAAAAAAATTCAAGCCGATCTGAAGAAACTTGATATTCGTTCTCCTGTCACGGGAACACTTTACCATGGACAACCGGGGGAGTCGTCTTATTACGATGATTCACGGGGTCCGCTTCGCGAAGGCAAGGAAGTTTGGATTGGACAAACCATCGCCTATATCCCAGACATGTCAAGTTTCCGTGTCCAGACAAGCATCCCGGAAGAGTTCCGCTCCCGTGTCAAGGTCGGCCAGCCGGTCCACATCAAGGCCAAGGCAATCCCGGATCTCCTCCTCAAGGGGGCCATTGAGGAGATCGCCGCTGCTGCAACATCCATCAGCCATTGGGATCCACAAAGCCCTAAGGTCTATGCGACCAAGATTTCAACTGACAATTCTGATCCGCGCGTCACCTCGGGCATGTCCGTCCAGCTTGAAATTATTGTCGAGACCATCAAAGACACCCTGTATGTCCCTGTTGAAGCTGTTTATACGCGCGAAGGAACCACCTATGTCAAGATCGAGACGGGCAAGGAGTCATCCGAGGAGCGAAAGGTCAAGACTGGACGTTTCTCAGCAGACTTCATCGAACTCACAGAAGGAATAGCCGAAGGTGATCGCCTCCTCCTCATACGGACTTCCCTGTAGTTATGATCGAACTCCTCAAACTTTCCAAGCAGTATCATGCTGGAGGCGTAACCATTGACGCGCTTCGTTCCACTTCTTTAGTTATCCCTCAGGGGGCTTTCCTGACGGTCATGGGACCCTCAGGCTCCGGCAAATCAACACTTCTCAACCTCTTTGGCTTGCTCGTACACCCCACGACAGGTGCCTACAAGCTGAACGGCAAGGAGGTCTCCTCCCTTTCCGATGATGAAACGTCGCACGTTCGCAACCAGACGATCGGCATGGTCTTCCAATCCTTTAACCTGCTCTCTCACCTCACCTGCTTAGAAAATGTCTGTCTGCCCATGCAGTATGCACGGGATCGCCACTCCACCATGAAGGCAAGAGGGCGGGCACTCCTCGATCAACTGGGTCTCCAAGGGCGTTACGACTCAAAACCGACACAGCTCTCTGGTGGCCAGTGCCAACGTGTTGCGATTGCACGTGCCCTTGCGAACGAACCGCCCGTCATCCTTGCTGACGAACCGACGGGCAATCTCGACGAGCAAACAGGTTTGGAGGTCATGCAAATCTTTTCCGACTTACACCGCGCAGGAAAGACCATCATCCTCGTGACGCATAACCCGTCTTACGAAGCCTACGCCACCCATCGCATCACCATCCATGACGGAAACGTCAGCTTTAAAAACGAAAAGTTCCCCTCCCACCCCGCTTAAAGAAACCCTCCCACGACCATGTCCATCCTTGAACTATTCAAAACCGTCTATGCCAGCCTCTCGCGCCACATCATCCGTGCGTTGCTGGCGACGTTGGGTATTGTTCTCGGCATTGCGGCCGTCGTAGCCATGCTCGCGATCAGCGAAGGGGGCAAGCGTGGCATCATTGATCAGATCAAGGCGCAGGGCATCAACAATATCATTCTTAAAAGTGTCAAGCCCGAGACCTTGGCTGATCCCAAGATGGACAAGCGCAGGATTTTCACCTATGGGATCACGCAAAAAGACTATAACCACATCTCCACAACGTTCAACCATATTGAACAGATCGTTCCCATCCAGGAGTTTGACGCCGGGGTTTACAGCGGACAAAACCGGACGGATATCTTTGTCCTCTCCACCGAACGGGCTCTCTTTGATGTCATCAACTGCACACTCGCCGATTCGCGCAGCAAGCCCTTTCCCGGGAAAAACAATGGGATCTTTTTACCCTCCTGCTACCTCGGCATCGATGCGGCGCGCAAGCTCTTTGGCCATCGCGACCCCTTAAATCAAGAGATCGGGATCGGCCGCTATTCCTTTCGTGTCATCGGTCTGTTGAAAGGGGATGGACAAGGGCGCATCGGTGGCGCGCACAGCATCAACAATGTCATCTATGTTCCGATAGCTATGGCCGAAGCCATCTGGGGCAAGTCCTCTTCTGTCCCTTATAATTACCTCTATATCCGGGTTAAAGAGGTTGAACATGTTCCCGAGTTGGTCGCACGTTTGAAGAGCTATCTCTCGACCTCCCATGTCAATGTGGACTATGAGTTGCAGGTTCCTTATGAACTGATGCGGGCTGCCGAGAAGACACAGCGGATCTTTACCCTCGTGATGACCTCGATCGCCGCGATCTCCTTGCTGGTCGGCGGCATTGGCATCATGAACATCATGCTGGCCAATATCTTTGAGCGTACCCGTGAAATCGGCATCCGGCGAGCACTAGGTGCCACGCGGCGTGACATCCTACTCCAATTTTTAGCGGAATCGATTGTGTTGACGTTCTTTGGAGGCGCGCTGGGGATCGGTGTGGGTATCTTGACGGCCTATGGTGCAGAGGCCCTCGCCAAGTGGAATGGCGACCTGACGATTCAGGCTATCATTACGCCCGAAAGCCTGCTTGTCTCACTGGCGGTTTCCGTCATCACCGGACTCACCTTCGGCACCTATCCCGCCTGGAAGGCCGCACGCCTCGATCCCCTCATCGCCCTGCGGCATGAATAACAAAGGGGCAGGCTTTCCGCCTTCGCGATGCCTGCCCCCTACGTTAAAGATTCCTGCTGAGCTAAATTTAGACTCGGCAGTTGAACTGCTCGCTTTAGACTAAACAATTACAAGTACAAGCAACAACTACACCTCACCCCCGAATGTTTCATTCGAAGAAGGCTTGCAGTTTCTGCGTTGCTTTCTCTCCGGCTTCCGCATACTTCTTATCAGCGGACTCTACGCGTCCTGCGCATTCGAGGTATACACCTGAGAGCGCAGTAACCTCGTTGTCCGGCTTCAGTAGTGCGGCTAAAATCGCGAGGTTGGCGTAGTCGATTGTCTTGAGCGTGTCGAATTTTAAGTCGGCTGTTTTTCCGGAATCCGAACGGAAGGTCAGGGTTTTATCAGCCTTGACCGACACCAGCGAAACCTTGGCTTGGGTCACACTCAACGGGATCGGCATCGCTTTCAACAGTTTCGCATCGTTTAATGTGATCAAAGTCTTCAGTAAGAGCTGGTTGAGTTCCGCCTCCTTTCCTGCGGCTAGCTTGCGGGCTTTCCGCAGTTCAGGCACAGGTGCTGCGGTGCTAGACTTCCCTCCCTTGCCCATAAGGCTGCCCTTGGGACCATCCTGCGCCACCAACTCCGCCATGGCGCGACCCATGGCTTCACCGACGTTCATATACGTTTCCGCGTTGCCGCTATAGTGCCCGTTTCCACTGCCACCCATCGACAGGGGATTGGAATAGACGGTCGCCACATTACCCTTAAACTCTGGATACTTGCCTTCCTTTCCGTCGACCGCTAACTGGCCTTCCATGACCTTGTTGCCGCTGCCCTTCGTGGCTTCTCCCATAGTCGCGCAGACGAATTTCGCCTGAGGAACATTGAACTCCTTGCGGAGGGCCTTGATGAAGGCAACGAGGTTCTTCTCGTAATTAGCGGCATGGACCGGGTTTCCGCCGTCCTTCTCACCCTGCCACAGGAAGAATCCGGTTACCTCATACTTCTTCGCCTCAGGATAGTGTGTTGCAAGGTCGGCAAGCGCTCTCTTAGCATCGCCGGTATCATCATCCCACTGCTTGCCGGCATACCAGCCGGCCCCTGCAGGAATCTCGCCGTTACCCTTAAGATCCTGGGGCGTACCGCGATACCCCGGCTGCCCATCATAAGGCTCACTGCCTGGAGGCAGAAGATCCCAACCAAGACTCCGATTTCCGATACAGCACTTGAGGATCAGCACCGGAGCATCGATTTGAGTCCCAAGTATAAATCCAATTCCGATCTCAGGACCTATGCTGCCGCCCTTGATGCCCATCCATTCATTGGCGAGCGGCCCTCTGCCAGACATATACCGCGCAAAGCGGACATCCTTTCGCTCCACCCAGGCACCAGTGGCGTCAACGAGGTAGGCATATTTACCCTTGTTCTTAACCGCATTATCAAGGGAACCCTCACCGCCGTTGATCTTGCCGAAGCCGAGCATGTTAGATTGTCCGAGCAGTATGAAAACCTTTACTGGCTTACTCATATCTGCGGGCTTTCCATCCGAACGCGGTATCGGATCAGGAATTTGGCTGGCCGCAAGCGCGAGTCCTGTCGCAACACCCCATGTGGCGACAGTAACGAAGACCTGTTTTGTCAGTGTATGCATTGTGTTTTCCCTTCTATTTTTTGAAATAGTCTGCGTGTTATTTCACCGGTGTGAACGTGAAGCTTTTGATGGTCACACCCCGGCTACCCGGGGCGATTTCGAACTGCAGGGTATTCATTCCATTCTTGAGTTTGACCGGGATGCCATCGGAATTTTTCCAAACGCCAATCGTGTAGGGCACGGGTTGTTCGACTGTCTGCCCGCCGTTCGTACCCAAGAGGAATTTCTGACCAGTCTGAGCCGTGGCGACCTTGACCGTCAGCAGATAATCCCCTGTCCGTGGGGCTTTGATTTTATATTCTGTTTTGAAACCGCCGAAGGCGTGTATTTGCATACCGCCCTCAAACGAGCGCATCGTGGCCGCTTTGCCAGTGGCATTTTCGTGTGCGACCGCCGGGATGATGATCTGACCGTCTTTTTCCAGGACTTCACGATCAGCCTTGGCGGCGGCTTCCGACTGGAGTTTCTGATTTTTCTCGTTCGCCTCGCCGAGTTCCTGCCCTAGCGCTCCGAGTTCGACAGCGCTTGCTGCGAGCGTGCGGGACTGTTGAAGCGCCACATTGCTCCAGAAGCCACCCTCTACATTACAGCGTTCGTTGTAGGCGGGTTCGCCAAGAATGCAGCTGACCATTTCCGCGCGCTGAACTTTCTTGTATTCCTTTTCATGGGCGCGGGCTTTGGTTTCGAGAAGAAACTGGTTGCCGCTGAGACGCACATCGTCCTTGTCCCACCAGCTGTGCTGGAAGCCGGCGCCGAGGTTGACCACCCAGCCTTTGGGTGTCCAGTGACTGAGGGCGGCGTGAGCCTGTTGAGTGACGCCCCAGGTGGGTATCCCGAAGGAGCGAAGGATGAAACGTCCGTAAAACGCGCGGCGTCCACAGACCCCACCATTACGGATGATGTTCTGGTATTTATGATTGGCCGGGTCATCGAGATGGACATTTTTCGACCCATACGGCACCTCCCCCTTCACGCTGGAAACATAACGCCAGCCGTAGTCGCCCAACATGTAGTCCGGACGGTAAGTCCGGAGCATTTCACGTCCCCAACTAAGAACCTCATCCGGTGCGTCACAGTTTACAACATGCCGCATCTCCCACGCGGTGAGGCTCTTGAAGGCGGGATCCAATTCATTATTCAAGTATGCTGTCTCGTAATGCAGATAGCGTTTGATGGGATTCACATTGCTGTCTTGGTTAGGGATGTTGGCACAGTTTGACTGACCGATCGGTTTGGCGTGCTCAAGACTGGTGGCTAGCGCGAGACGGTACAACACCCCCTCCTTCGCCTGCGGACTGATCTTGAGGATAGTGCTGAAAATCTCCATCGCCTGGCCGTATTTCCCGAAGCTGGCCCCCCCGGCCGCGACCATATCCTTCATCAGGGCCTCGTTGGCAAGCAGTTGCTTCACCAATGCGGCCTTTTCAGAGCTGAGCTCGCCGAACTCGGCGAGTCCTTTCGGTGTGGCCGAGGTGAGTATATAGGCCTTGGCAAGCTTCCCGTCAAGGGCATCACTGGTGAGAAAGGAACCCATGGACCCCATGAGGCCCTTGGCCGTATCGGCCTCGCGCGTCTTGGCCTGAGCCAGTGCGGCCTGGGCCTCTTCATGGGCGCGCTTGAGGGCGGGCTCCTTAGCCTTGGCTTGTTCATAGAGCGCCGTGCGTTCCTTGAGGGCGGCTTCGCCGTCGGCGAGGTTTTTCTGCGCATCGGCGAGGCTCTTCTCGGCGGCCGCGCGCTCAGAGGCAGTTTTGGCATTTTTCAACGCTTCCTTTGCACTGGCGATGTTTTTATTCGCACCGCCGATCCACTTGCCTTTGGCGTGGTCGATCATTCCCTTGGCGGCGGCGATCTGGCCCAACTCCCTCTGCGCGGCTGCAGCCTTGGCCTCAGCCTCGGCGGCTACATTTCCCACTTTCTCAAAATCTGCCACAGCCTTGCCACCAACCTTGGGCAGCGCACGGGTAATGACATCTTTGAGTGATTTCAATTCGGAGGTGAAGCCCCCCTCCAGTCTCGCGCCAGCATAGCGCTTTTCGTCTGCGGGGGGCCAAACATCAGGGACACCCTTAACCTTCGTAGCGGATGACGAAAGTGAAGCTGTCTTGACACCCTGATTCTTTGTATTAGAACTGGTCAAAGGCTTAGCGAGGACCCCCGTCAGGAACATGCTGATGGTGACCACCGCGATCAAGCGGCCCGAGATGAGAAACGTGAGTTGTGTCGTGTTCATAGTATTACGGTTATTAATAATGATGTAAGCAATGAATTTTTATTCTCTCAAAATCCTCAGCACTTGTCACGCGCATATTCATACTGTTTTACGTGCGTGCGACAAATCAGGAAGAGGAGGTTTCAGGGTTCAGGGTACTGTCCGTTACTACGAGACTGCCAACTGCCACTGCCGACTGCTACTCTGGCCGCCGTAGCCTTGGCGAAGGTGGCTGCCGATCCACGCGGCGGCCTTACGTACGCCTGCGCTGATGGGAGGGGGCGATCTTGAGGATGCCGCGATATTTGGCGATGGTACGGCGGGCGACGGTCATTCCTTTTTCCTTCAACTTAGCCTCAATCGCCTGATCCGAGAGTGGCTCTGAGGAATCTTCCGCCTCCACCAACTGCTTGATTTGATCTTGAATGGACTTGTTTGACACCGACCCACCATCTGTGGTCTTTAGTCCTGCCATAAAGAAATACTTTAACTCGAAAAGACCTCGTGGCGTTTGGATATATTTTCCGGAGACGGTCCGACTGACCGTTGTCTCATGCATACTCACCTTCGTGGCCACCTCAGACATCGTCAAAGGCCGTAATGCCGAAACCCCCTTGTCGAAGAAGGGCGTCTGCGTATCCACAATCACCTGCGAGATCTTTCGGATCGTCTCTTGGCGTTGATATTTGCTATTGATAAAAAAAGCTGCTGAGCGAATCCGCTCTCGAATATAAGACTTATCCTTTGCAGAAACTGCAGGATTCCCCAACATCTCTCGATAATGCTTACTAATGCGAATATGCGGGAGTAATTTGTTATCGAGCTGAACCACATATTTACCCTGCTTACGGACGATAAAAACTTCTGGTACGACATACTGCTGAACCGAGGTAGGTTCAAAGTCACGACCCGGCCGCGGATTAAAGGTCTGAATAAAAGACGTCAGCTGTTTAAGCTCATGCGGTTCAATCGCGAGCACCTTGCAAAGAAACTTTTCATCATGTGCAGCCAACCGCTCCAAATACTTCTCGATCAGCAGACGCGCCTCATCTTCCCAAGGAGAGTCCTCCACTTCATTCAACTGCAACAAGAGACACTCCTGAAGATTGCGTGCCCCCACACCGACAGGGTCGAAGGACTGAAGCAGTTTGAGAATGTTGAGCAGGTCACGCTCTGGACGTCCCGTAACCATCATCAGGTCTGGAAGACTTCCCTCAAAATAGCCATCATCATTGATATAGCCAATCATGAGGTGCGCAAGACCCATATCCTCCTCTGAGAGAGTGACAAGGGTGAGTTGTTGTGTGAGATGCTCCTGCAAGGAGACCTGCTGGGGGATGGAGTCATAAAAGAACTGGCGCCTCTCCTCCTCGTCCGAATTGGAGGGTGCATTCTCCATGCCTTGTAAAAAGTAGTCACGCCACTCGTCATCTTGCTGGAGAATAGCATCCACTTTTGGATCAAAATCAAGCCCCTCGTCCGTCGTATGTTTTACTTCGGGATTCGGCAGCACGGTAGACATCGGAATCTCATTCGGATAAACAATCTCCTCGATCACGGGATTCGTCGCCATCTCCGCCTTAAGCACCTGCTGTAGCTCAAGAATCGGTTTCTGCAACAACTCCAGAGACTGTCGTAACTGCGGCACCATCGTCATGATTTGACGCTGCTGCTGCACAAGACTGAGTGAGACACCTGACATGATCGTTAATTACACTTCCCAGCACCAGCCATGCTGATCGGGGACTTCCCCGTATTGAATGCTTTGAACCCGTTCATAGAGCTTCTGCAACACGGGACCACACCCCGTATCAGAGCCAATGCGTAGCACGGTCTCGCCACGCCTGATCTCGCAAACAGGGGTTACCACTACGGCTGTTCCGCAAGCTCCTATTTCACTAAAGGATCCCAACTCTTCAAAAGGCACTGGGCGCACCTCGACCTTTAGCCCAATATCCGCGGCAATTTGCTTTAAGGTCTTGTTCGTGACACTCGGCAAGATGGAGGGTGACTCGGGGGTTACATAGGTCTGATTCTTAATGCCAATAAAGTTCGACGTCGCGAACTCCTCGACATACTTGTGCTCCTTGGCATCCAGATAGAGCTCCACGGGATACCCCTCATGCTTCGCCTTCTCATGCGCAAAAAGGCTGGCCGCATAGTTTCCGCCCACCTTCACATGTCCCACGCCTAAGGGTGCCGCACGATCAAACTCATCATAAATGACCGCTCTCACGGGTTGTAATCCGCCTTTGTAGTAGGGTCCCACCGGCACAACGAGCACAATAAAGGTGTATTCCTGGCCAGGTGCAACACCGATCTGCGCCCCTGTACCGATCAGCAACGGACGCAAATAGAGCGACCCGCCCGTCCCGTAGGGCGGAATATACTCCTCATTCGCCTTGATTACGCGTGAAAGTGCATCCAGAAAGAGCGCTTCTGGCACCACGGGCATACAGATGCGGCGCGAGGTGGTCGCCAGACGAAAAGCATTCTCCTGCGGGCGGAAGACGCGAACCTTGCCATCCGCGCAACGGAAGGCCTTCATCCCCTCAAACGCCGCCTGTCCGTAATGGAGGCAGGATGCTGCAATATGCATCGAAAGATAAGGCTCTTTGACAAGCTCCCCGCTGTCCCAAGAACCATTCTTCCAAGTATACCGGATGTGACAATCCGTATCCATGTATTTAAAGCCCAGCGAACTCCAATCAATCTGTTTCATCCCATTTCCTCACTACGCGCAGAACAACCTTGAAAAACGTTTTGGCACAGAATAGCAGGTTTTATGCCAAAGTCAAGCCGATCCCTATTCATGACCCTCAAAGGGGTAGAATTTCAAAATAGTGAACTCGCACAGAATGTAGAAGCCTGTATTCAGAAGTTAGGGGTTGAGAACCAAAGGGTTATGCCCCTATTCAAGGCTTCTTTTCCGGGCATACCTCATATGGAAGCACTTTCATGCGTAAGTCATAAAGAATTCTGTCTGCGTTCTGCCTCCTGAATTCTGCATTCTTGGTGTGTTGAAACAAAGTAAAAACAGACACTTTCTCTCACATTTTATTATTTTTCTATTGCGTAAAAAGAGAAAACCAACTATTATATGACCGTTTTCAAAAAGGAGGAAACTATGAAATCATTATTCTCAACATTATTTGCATGTTCCGTCGCAAGTGTCTCACTTGCTCAAGTCGTCACAGAGAAGCAGGCTGCTGAAGCTCCTAAATCAGCGATTAGCATGTCTGAAGCTACCACCACCGAAGAGGATGGCGCTAACCGTCTCTATATCGCCCCTGGTGTCGGCGTGATGATCATGGATGGTTCAGCAGGAAATGAGCCCGTCTATTTCAGCGCACGTTTAGGGTATGACGTCACGGATCGGATCTCTGTCGAAGGTGGCATGCTTTACAGCCCCTCTATTAGCGAACGTGGCGGACACACCAGCTATAGCTTAGGCGGTGTTACAGCCGACGTCCTCTTCCATCTCTTGAAGAAGGACTACAAGTTTGACCCTTACCTCACCGCAGGCGCAGCCTTCCTTTTCTCGAATGGCGACACCTTGGCCGACGAGGAGAGCTATGGGTTTATCGCTCCTCGCGTAGGTGTTGGACTGGCCTATCACATCAACGATAACCTCGCGGTTCGCGTTGAGGGCAAGACGGGCATTCAGCCTGCCGCAAACAACACGGCTGAAGGCATCATCACCACGGCTGAGCTCGGTATGCTCTACCGTTTCGGTGGTGGCGAAAAAGCGAGTGCACCTGTCGAAGCGCCTAAATACGATCCCGCCCCTGGCATCATCGTAGATGCGACACCTGTAGGCGCACAAGACGTGATGATCCTTGAGGTCTACATCAATTTCGACTATGACCAGACCGTCATCAAGCCCGAGTACACTGCGGCCTTGAACGAGATCGCTCGCGTGATCAAGAAAGCTACGGTTAAGAATCCGAATGTGACTGTCTCTGTAGAAGGTCATGCAGATCGCCGTCAGAAATCCCTGGCTGCTTACAACCAGAAGCTCTCGGAGCGTCGCGCGGAAGTCGTCAAGGGGTATTTGGTCAGCACAGGTTGCGAAGGACAGAAGATGTCAACCGTGGGTTACGGCTTCAGCCGCCCCAAAGTCCCGCATGATCTCGTCAACGGCACACCTGAAAATCGCCGCGTGGATGTCTTCATCCATGGCGTCGGTGATGAAGCCAGCCGTAACGAGCTGCGTAAGAAATAGTCTGACAAGACGATAACAAGTTTAGGCGTGATTCAATTCAGTTGAGTCACGCCTCTTTTATTTCCGCCATGAAAAAAATTCTTTGCCTCGGTTTAACCCCTGCTCTCCAACGCACTCTCCTTTTTGACGCGCTTGATATCAACAGCGTCAATCGCGCAACGTGTGTCATTGAGAGCGCCGCTGGAAAGGCCCTTAATACCGCGCGAGCCCTCTCTACGCTATCCATGCCAGCAGAAGTGGCAGGACTTAACGGCGGCTCAACCGGACGCAAAATAGAAGCCTTCTTGAAGAAGTACGGAGTGGTGTCAGCGCAGACCGCCATGAAGGCTGAGACCCGCATCTGTACGACGTTGATTGATCTAAAGAAGGGGACCATCACAGAACTTGTTGAAGAGGCCCCTGACCCGGGAGAAACTACGCTCAGGCGTTTTAAGCAAGCAAACCTGAAACGTCTATCAAATGCTTCGGCATTAGTCATCAGCGGAACCTTGCCCCCGTTTGCCACCGAGACGTTTTATCAGTCCTTCGTCCATAAGGCGGTTGCGCAGCACCTGCCTGTCATCATCGACTCCCATAAAGCTCCATTGCTTCATCTGTTACCGGAGAAGCCTTTACTGGTCAAACTCAACTGGCACGAACTGGAAACAACCTTCCAGCATGCACTCAAGACGGAGAACCAGCTCAAACGTGACATGATGGAACTCGTTGCTTTAGGTGCCCAAAACGTCGTCATTACCCAAGGGGCCAAGGCCACGTATCTTCTGACACAGGATGGCACCTTTTATCGTCTGTTACCACCTCGGCTCGCAGAGGTGGTCAACCCCATTGGAAGTGGCGACTGCACGACCGCCGGTCTTGTCTGCAAGCTCCTGAAGCGTAGACCGCTCCTAGAAGCGCTCGCCTTTGGATTAGCCTGTGGCACTGCGAACGCCATGACCCCTACCCCGGCTGACTTCGATCCGCAACTCGCCACCCGACTTTATAAGAAGATCCGGAGGGAGAGCTTAGACTAGAGCATGTTAATTAAATGTGTAGCCCTCATCCGGCAGCTGCCGGACACAGAGGGCACAGAGAAATATGTATACTGAATGATAATGACCTTCTATCTTGCCCTGTTCCACAGATAAATGATGTTTCTACTGGATTTCTCCGTGACCTCTGTGAGAAAAGCAAGAAAAAGGCGGCCTGCGTCTAAAACACAAGCCGCCTTTTTTATTCTTTCCTTGCGGGAAAAGATCCTTACTTCGTAGCCAGACCCAAAAACTGCTGAATCATCGGCGAGAACTTAAGAATCACTGGGGTAAAGACGATCGCTACCATGCTCATCAGCTTGATCAAAATGTTCAGGGACGGGCCGCAGGTGTCCTTGCAAGGATCACCCACCGTATCACCTGTGACTGCAGCACCATGCACAGGATTCTTGGAACCATCCGGCAACTTCTTGCCACCGTAGTTGCCCTTTTCAATATGCTTCTTGGCATTATCCCAGGCTCCACCGGCATTGTTCAGGAGACAGGCCAAGGAGAAGCCAGCGGTCAATCCACCAGCGAGAAGTCCCATAATTCCGACAACACCTAAAATAAGGCCTGTTGCTACGGGAACAAAAATGGCCATCAGTGCTGGCAGAAGCATTTCGCGCTGCGCACCCTTGGTCGAGATCGCCACGCAGCGAGCGTAATCTGGAATATCCGTCCCCAGCATGATGCCAGGTTTTTCCTTGAATTGGCGACGAACTTCATCCACCATCGAACCTGCCGCACGGCCCACAGCCTTCATCGTCATCGCACAAAAGACAAAGGCCATCATTGCGCCAATAAACATGCCACAGAGCATGAATGGATTCATAATGGTCAGGTCCAGATAGTTCACGAAGAAACGGAGCTTATCCGATGCAGCATTGTAAGCGTTCATGTCAAAGATGACATCCCCTTTTGCAGCCAACTTGCGCATCCAAACATCGACCTCTTGAATTTCAGCCGCCAGTAGCGCCATTGCCGTCAAGGCTGCAGAACCGATCGCAAACCCCTTGCCTGTGGCGGCTGTCGTGTTGCCCAACATGTCCAAGCTATCCGTGCGCTCACGAACATGAGGAGGCAGGTGTGACATCTCCGCATTGCCTCCTGCATTGTCAGCGATCGGGCCATACGCATCGGTCGCAAGCGTGATGCCCAACGTGGCCAACATACCGACTGCCGCAAAAGCGATACCATAGAGACCTGCAGCCGTGTCATGGAAACCGCCTGTCAAACCAAACGCGACAAGGATCGCCAGCACGGTAGTCAGCACAGGGATCATCGCAGACATCATACCAACAGCCAAACCATCAATAATGACCGTGGCCGCGCCCATGTTCGCCTGCTTGGCAACACTCTTGGTCGGCGCATATTCATCCGAGGTATAGTATTCGGTGGAATAACCAATAATCACGCCAGCCACCAAACCCGCGATCACAGCACCGCAGATTCCCCACGTGATGATATTGACTGCAGCAAGAACTGCCGCCGCGACAACAATCAGCGCTGAACTTCCCCACGTTCCCAAACGAAGGGCCTTGAGGAGTGTCATCATACTGGCTTTATCGTCATTACAACGAACCGCAAACATGCCGGCGATCGAGAGAACGATACCAATGCCCGAGAGGATCATCGGCGCGATAACCGCATTCACACCACAGAAGGTTCCAGCCACAATCGGCAAACAGGCGCCCAATGCCGCCGTGGACAGGATCGCGCCACAATAGGATTCATAGAGGTCTGCGCCCATACCCGCTACGTCGCCGACATTATCACCGACATTATCCGCGATCGTCGCAGGGTTGCGAGGATCATCCTCGGGGATTCCGGACTCCACCTTGCCGACCAAGTCAGCTCCGACGTCAGCAGCCTTGGTATAGATGCCGCCACCCACACGGGCGAAGAGCGCCTGTGTCGATGCGCCCATACCGAAGGTCAGCATGGTTGTGGTGATCTCGATTAGCTTGGAAGAAGGATCCATCCCTGGATGAACCAGCCAGATGCTCCCAACGATATTTCCCATGCCAGACTTCATGTGGTCGGCTGTATAGACCAGACGATCCAGAACCCAATACCAGATCGAGATGTCAAGCAGACCGAAGCCAACCACGACAAGACCCATCACCGCCCCCGAGCGGAAGGCGACCTGCAATCCGCGGTTCAGGCTCTCGCTTGCGCCCTGTGCTGTGCGCGAGGAAGCACTTGTCGCCGTCTTCATGCCCAGGTAACCACAGAGACCCGAGAAGAAACCACCCGTCAAAAAGGCGACTGGGACAAAGGGGTTCTGAACGCCCATGGCTGCCAGAACGCAGAAGAGGACAACGAGAATCGCAAACACGATGCCCACGCGGGTATACTGTTGGCGCAAATAGGCCATCGCACCCTCACGTACATAACCAGCGATCTCCACCATGCGCGCATTGCCGGGATTGGCCTTCATCATCGCCTTGTAAAAGACCCAAGCCATGACCAACGCCAAGAGAGAGGCGATCGGAGCGATTGCCCAGATAACCGGGGTACCGCAAATCGCTGTGGATGTTGACCCGACTTCTTGTGCCTGGGAGACTCCAGCCACAACCAGACTCGACAGGGCTACAGCCCATTGACGCTTATCCATTCGTTTGTACTCCTTTTAAAAGCCCTCAGATGCTAATCTACCCCATGCCATGACGGTAAAAAAAGAGACTCATCATGTCTCTGAAAACTTGCTGGGATTTTACTATATCTTATTTTTACACAATCCGTCAAGCGGAGACGGGGAAAACTTTTGGATAAAACTGAACGGTGCTGGCAGCCCATTTTTCCAGATTCAGAAAGCGACGTTGTGTCCCTGCAGAGGCAAGGCAGGCCCTCGCCAAACGGTAAAAAGGAGGTCGCCATATAATGCATGTTCAAGCGTAGGCTTGCCAAACTCTCCGGTCTTACCTTTTTTTAACGGAGGGCGCCTGGCGGTAGGATGAATTCTTAGGCCATGTCGCTGGATCAGCATAGAGGTTATCCGTGTCTTTCAGATCTTTTTGCAGTCTCAGCAGCTCTTGCTTAAGGCCCGCAATAACAGCCTGAGCCTCTGGCTTGTCATAGATGTTACAAAGTTCCGCAGGATCTTTCACCAGATCATAACACTCCCATTGATCCTTGCCGTCGAAGTGAATGAGCTTATGGGTTGCGGTACGCACACCATAATGCCGAGCAGTATTGTGGTCGCCAGGGGTATGGTAATAACGATAATAAATACTCGACCGCCAGTTAGCTGGTTGACTTCCATCGAAAAGGGGCATCAGGCTCACCCCTTGCATCTCTTCGGGCACTTTCTCTCCTGCCAGAGACAGGAAGGTCGGAGCGAAATCACAATTTACACAAATTGCATCTTGCGTCAACCCCGGCTTGATCCCTTTACCCCAACGTAGGAGAAAGGGCATCTGGATACTCTCCTCGTACATAAACCGTTTGTCATATAACCCATGATCCCCCAAGAAGAATCCTTGGTCACTGGTGTAAATGACAACGGTGTCTTCCAGGACACCCTCTTTCTCTAGGAACTTCAGCATTTCGCCTACACTCTCATCCACGCTTTCAATGCAGGCGAGATAATCCTGCATGTAGCGTTGATAACACCAGCGTGTCAACGCATCCCCTGTCAAACCCGCTGGAGGTTCGCCTTTGACATCCCGCTTGTTGAGATTGCGGGCAATGCTTTGCTTCTGCTCACGGATTGCATCGGCACGCCCCTCGTAGGTATCAAAAAGGGTCGCAGGTTCAGGAATCGTCTTGGCCCGCCACTTCTTAGCGACCTCCTCTTTCGGATCCCAGGAACGATGTGGCGCCTTATGGTGCATCATCATAAAGAAGGGCTTGTCTTTGGGTCGCGCCTTCAAATCCGTAATCGCTAATTTTGTGATCACCTCTGTCACATACTCGCCCTGATACTTCTTAGATCCTTCACGCGTGTACAGAACAGGATTCTGATAATCGCCCTGTCCCGGCAGAATTTCCCAGTGATCAAAGCCCTGCGGATCCGTTCCCAAATGCCACTTACCGATCATGGACGTGTAATATCCAGCCTTCGACATGCGATGAGCCACAGTAACCTTGTTCGTGTCTAGCGCATTGAAGACTGGAACACCATTGATATGACTGTATTGGCCGGTCAGAATGGTCGCACGGCTCGGTGTGCAGATTGAGTTCGCAGCAAAGACATGATTGAACTTCATCCCCTCTTTGGCCAAGCGGTCGATATTGGGCGTCTGGATGAGCTTATCGCTGTAGGCGCTGATCGCATGAGCAGCATGGTCATCCGACATGACAAACAAAATGTTCGGACGTTGTTGCGCCGCCAGAGCCCCCATCGAGCAGCAACATAAAATACCTGCAACAATCTCGCAATATACCTTCACTTCTTTTTACTCCACTCCATGATAAACTCTGTTTATCTCCTAAAAGACTATCAAAGGTAATTAATTCATTTTGGGATCAGCAGACCAGGAAAGGTCGACACGGGTACGCAGAAAAGGTAGCTGCTGCGCTTCATTCCGGCGATCTAGCGGGATCGAGGCGTTCGTAATCCATCGTCCATCCATTTCATGCGTCACAAACACCCTACCCCGCCGGTCAGTCAAGGAGGTCGCTTCATCTGAAGACAGGCCACCCTCTACGCAAGGTTGCGTCTCGGAGATGAAGAGTGGCACCTGCTGATAGACCAAGAGTTCTGCTGGGAGAGCACTCTCAGCCAGTGCGCACATATTCGCAAGGTCACATTCTGGCGAGAGCACAAAAGAGGAGAGCCCGAGACTCCGGAGCTCTTCAATGGCCAAGCGGTTAATGGCATATAGGCTCCAGTCCGCTGACATTGTTTTAATCCCGCACGCTTTAAGAAGATGCCAACCTGCCAGATCGGCACACTCCCAGCTTTTCCACCCGTCGCGGATCAACTGCTGAACTGTCTTCGTGAGTTCACGCCTCTCCTTGTCATGGGAAATAAGCGGCAGCGCAAGACGTAGACGCACAGTGTTGCACGCATCCCGCCACGCATCAATGCACCCCTTCAGCGTATCATAGGACGCGTGTTCAAGAAGGAGGACAAGCTCATCAACCCCTTCCAGAAGTTGCTGTTTCTGCGCCGCTGAAAAAAGACGACTGCCCGAACAACGTACTTTAAGCGTGCGTCCCGCAAAGTCCCCTTGTGGCCTGCCTGCGCCCGCCTCTGCAACCGCGTGCGAAACATGCTCCAGACGTTCAGCTCGTTTCCGCGCCTGCGTCTCGTCCAAGCGGGCGATGACTTGACGCCGAAGCTCGTTCAGCTTTGAGGCAGGTGCATAACATCCATCTGGGTCTTTTACCGTCAACGTCCCCAATGTCCAAGCTGCCTCGCCCAGACGTTCAAACGCCTTGCGCACAGCATCGGGCGTACGCTCAGGTTGCTGGGCCTTCTCAAGGGTCAAAGGAAGGAAGAGTGAGACCTTCTCCTCGGCACGCTCCTCTTTCCACGTTGGAACCGTCGCCACAACAGTAATTCCATCGGCTTTGAGAAGAATATCAAAATCAACGGCCATGCCAACCTTCAGGTCGGATTCGCGTACAGAGCGCATCTCATAGCGACGCCGAACAGCTTGTGAAGCTGAACAGAAGACTGGCGTCCCTTGAGGAATAAAGGGCACTCCCTCTGGCAAGGCGAGTTCGACAATAGCCCCGGCAGGAGCGGTAATTACGGTCTGGGGACGCCCTTTAAGGCGCATCTGGGTGACGGCAAAGCCAAAGGGTTTTCCGCCCCCTGGCAGTTCGACTTGGATGCCATCATGTTTTTCCAGGGCGCGCCCTGTCTTGAACCGCAACCAGCGTCCCCGCTCCTGTTCGTTGAGAATAGCCTCGACCTCGCCGATCCGAGCACCCCGATGTCCAATCGCCACAGGATCAATGATCGTCTCAGGCGCTGCGGTCCGACTCTCAGCATAAAGTGTGGTCCACGGACGGCTAAAGACGGTCTGCACATCCTGGATCAATTGTCCCTCCGCTTGCGGAGTCAAGGCACCATCCAATTTCTTCCGATAGTAATCACACAAGCAGGCCACATAGAGCGGACTCTTCATGCGCCCCTCTATCTTCAGCGAATGTGCGCCTGTCTTGACGACCTTGTCCAACATCGGCGCCAACGCGAGGTCTTTCATGGAGAAGGGATAGCGTGTACCCTTTTCGCTGTCGCACGAAAACCCCTCGCGACAGCAATAGGCGCAACGTCCTCGATTACCGCTCCGTTCGTGCGTCATCGCGGAGAAGAGACAGAGTCCGCTGGTGCTGTAGCAGAGTGCGCCGTGAACAAAAACCTCGATCTCAACAGCGCACGCCTCAACAATCTCTTTGATCTCAGCGCAGCTTAATTCACGAGCCAGCACGACACGTTTAAAACCCAGTTCTTTTAAAGCCAAAACGCCATCCACATTATGCGCTACCAATTGCGTACTGGCGTGAAGCGTAAGGCTTGGGAAATAATCCCGGATCAGACGTGCAACACCGAGATCCTGAATGATCACCCCATCCGGAGCCAGCTCTTCAAGAGCGGCTAAGGCTTCGATCACAGCGGGGAAATCGGTCTCGGGCACCAACGTATTGAAAGTGACATAGACCTTCTTCGCAGGTGTAAAGGATCGGGCATACGCCAGCAGGAGGCCCAGTTGCTCGAAGGAGATATTTTCAGCTTCCGCACGTGCGGAGAAGCGTGGCAGGCCGACATACACTGCATCCGCGCCATATTGGAAGGCCGCTAACGCGGCATCATATCCACCGGCAGGTGCTAAGAGTTCAGGTTTCATTTTCCCCTTTGCCACGGCGGAGTTTCCGGAAGCGCGGCATCAAAGGCTGCTGCTAATGAATCGGAATAAGAACCCGCATAGGTCCCCGCCAAGAAGCGCGGATAGGCTTCGGAAACAAACCGCTCCCAGGAGGCATCCTCCTGGTCAGGCATAATCGGATAAAAGAGGATACCTGTTTCCTGCGCCGCCTTTTGATCACCGACGGCATCCCCGAGCATCAGCATCCGCGAAGTGTCGTAACGGCCCTCCGAGGCCGCGCGGATCTGCTCCGCCTTTGTTCCAAATTCGAGACCCGCCACCATGCCAGCATATTTTCGGATATCATGCGTCTCCCACTCGCGAACCAAGGCATCTTCAGGCGTCTGGGAGATGACAACCACATCGCTCGTGGCCTGCATCAATTGAAGCGCCTTCACGGCTCCAGAAAAGGGCGGGATTGGCTTCATGTTCGTATTGATCTCTTCGTTAATGGCCAGACTCCACGCATAAACACGCTTCAGCTCAGAATCACCTGTCTTTGCGACAGCCTCTTTCAATGTCGGATTCCCCAGCGGCACGCCCGAGGCCAAATAGGCTTTCAAGGCAGTAAAAACAGGGAAGTCGATTGCATCGGACGGGACACCTGGATAGGTCTTGAGTAGGTCAAAGAGACGGATCAACGCGGCGAATCGGTTACTGCCACGGGACTTTGAGTTGAGGTTCACGAACTCCGCGCAGGCACGGAGCGGCTTTTCGAAGGACTCCAATCCCCAGAATTTAATGATCAGGGGATGGAAGTGGATACACTGTTTCACGCGCATCGAATCAAAGACACAGCCATCCGAATCAATGCCGACAAAAAAATCATGACGCTTTTCTAAAAGTGACACAGCCATATAGAACACCTAAAACTAAATGGAATACTGGAATGCTGGAATAATGGAATGTTGGAATGAGTCGGTTCTTAAAAATCCCACTATTCCACTATTCCTGTATTCCATTATTCCTCTCGCGACTGACTATTGCCCGACAGAGAAAGGCTCGACCCCCACAGCCCCAGAGCTCTCCTTGACGATCTTTTCGATCCGCTTCTCGACCTCGTCCAGCTTACCGGAACAGAATTTCAGCAACTGCTGCCCCTCCTCAAACGAAGCGATCATCTTATCCAGGTCCAGCGTCCCGGACTCCATGCCGGCGACAATCTCCTCCAAGCGCTTCAACGCCTGCTCAAAACCAACAGGACTCTCTTCTTTTTTTGCCATACAGATCACCTCACTGGAATAATGGATTGGCGGAATAACGGGGAACGGACACCTTGTTTCACGGTTCTTAGTGTTTCACTTCGAGAAACAAATTGACCCCTTGGCACTCGGACTTGACGATGCAGGCATCTTTCGGGATGCCTGCTTGTGTCGCGAGCAACAGCAGTTCTGCGGGGGTGCGGTGAATGAGATACCAACCGCCAAACTCCATATAATCGCGGCTGGAATTTTCAGGCCCGAAATTCCCAATGATCATCTGCCCGCCTGGTGCGACGCGCTTGGAAAGGCGCTTCAACATCAAGACAACGATCCGGTCGGAGAAGTAATCGAAGAGTCCGGCCGACCAGACAAGATCGAAGGTTTCATCAGGCAAACGCCGAATGACATCCGTTTTAACAAACGTCACCTGATCTGCCCACGGCTTGCAAAGCGACTCCGCATGAGCGATCGCGCGTGGGTCTTGATCCAGACAGGTAAAGCGAAATCTCTTCTTCGTGTCTCTCGCGAGAAACTCGGCGACATCCCGAGCAGGACCGGAACCGACCGAGAGGATGTTTAGTTGCCGGTCAGGAATAGACTCCCTCATCGCGTCCAAGACCATATGGAAGAAATCCTTCCGATTCCGCACAGCCGTCGAAGCGTCACAGGAGTGGAAGAAGTGATCCCAGTTCGCCATTTTAGGATCAGAGGAGATCCACTGCGTGTAAATTCTGTCAATAACCTCGAAATCGCCATGATACCCATGGGGCTTCCGGGCAACGAATCCCTGCATGGTTTTGTGTGAAATATCGTCGCCGAAAATAGTCCTGAGGGAGGAGATATCTTCGGCGGCAATTTCCCCAAGACGATAGCGTTGCATGATATCATGGAAGAATATGTGAACAAAGGGGTATTGCGACGGCAGTGGGCCACCTGCATCGACAAGGTCACGGATAAGTTTTATTTCATTTTCGAGCATTATACGTATTCTTTCATGCGTTATTAACCATACCGAACAAACGGTTGAGTCATTTTTGCCTTTTTTGTTGAACAAATCAAGCTTGAATTTTTAGAATTTGATTCTGCCGTTGACTTAAAACCCAAAAAGATATATATTACTCGCTCATTTTCTTTCTATAATAGGTGAACTCTGTCAAAAACTGATGGAATTTAACCTGGTTTGATCTTAGAAAAGGGAGCAAAGGCACGTATGGCAGCAAAGAAGACACCCCAGAAGAAGAAAGCGATAGCCCCCAAAAAGCTCGTCAAGAAGCTCGCGCCCGTCCATAAACCTCTAAAAAAGGCCGACCATCCTGTGGCGAAGAAGAGTGCCAAGCCAGCTGCCAAGAGCCCTAAAAAGCTCCCGAAGCCCATGACTCCAGCCAAACTGTCAAAAGCGAAGGTGACGCCGAAGAAAGAAACGCCCAAGAAGGCAATACTTAAAAAGGCGACGCCCCAGCAGGTGAAATCCAAGCAGGTAGCAAAAAAGCAGGTCCTTCCGATCAAGACAGAGAAGAAGAGCGTAGCCGTTGTTGCAAAACCTATCAAGGCGAGCGGTTCAAAAGAGGAGAAGGCCACCAAAAAGAAGGTTATTCCCCTCTCTTCTAAGTCTCACAAGAAGCCAGCCTCAGAGCTCGATATCGGAGGTGACAACGAGGAACCAACACCTGAAGATTTAAATTTTGATGCCGAGGAGCTTTACAATCAAGCAGCGGAAAGCGAACGCGTACGTCCCTTCCCTGACGACATTGCCCTGGACGGGGAGATTGATGAAGCGGATACCTTTACGGCAGAACCCGAAGCCGCTGAACCTGAGGAGATGACCTTTGAGGTGGGCGACGGTACCGAATTTTCCGTCGGCTATGAAACTGAGCTGGTTCTCGATGCAGATGCCGCTGACGCAAAGGCGAAGCGCGAGGAGCGTACTGAACGTATCAAGTCCCTGATTAAGCGTGCCGAAAACCAGGGTGGCTACCTCACCTACGATGATATCAACGAGGCGCTGCCGAACTCCCTTATCCGAGACACGGACATCGAATCCTACCTCGCCATTCTGCGCGGCATGGATATTGAGATCATTGACGCGTCAGAGGTTGAACGGTTCCGTAGCGAGCAAGAGAGTGAAGGAACACGTGTCGGCCGTGGCAGTCGCATGGACTTTTTTGATGATCCCATTCGCATGTATTTGCACCAGATGGGGCAAGTCCCCTTGCTGACACGCGAACAGGAAGTCGAAATCTGCAAGCGGATTGAATATGCTGAGAGCAAGGAACGCGAAATTTTCAACCAGTTTGCCTTTACCCCCCGCCTGTATCTTGAACTGATCGACCGTTTAGAGACTGGCGTCGAGCGTTTTGATCGCGTCGTCACCGACAAGTTTGTTGACAGTCGTGATGCTTACATGGAGGGTGTCGACAAGGTCAAAAAGAGCCTGCACCACGCCAAGGCAAAACTGTTGAAAGCCTTCGAGGACCTCTGTTCAGCCGGCAAGAAAGAAGACAAGGTCAAAAAGGCGACCAAGACCCTTGAGAAAGCGCGTCATGACCTCGTCGAAGTCTTTTACAATTTAAATTTCAAACAAAAAATCCTGGAGAGCCTTTGTACGGAGGCAGATGAAAAGATCTACCGACCGTATAAAAACATGCTGACCGAACGGACGAAGCTTTTAAAGCAACGTCCCACCAAGAAGCGTGACCAGCAACTTCAAGATATCTCCACACGGGTCACTGCGATTGAACATGAATTCGCAATGGACCCCAAGGAGTTCATGACGAAGTTCGAGTCGTTGCGCGAGATCCTGCGTAACGGCCAGAAGGCACGTACTGAGATGGTCGAAGCCAACCTTCGACTCGTGATCAGTATTGTTAAGAAATACATGAATCGTGGGCTTTCATTCCTTGACCTAATCCAAGAAGGAAACACGGGTCTGATGAAAGCCGTCGAGAAGTTCGAATACCGCCGTGGCTACAAGTTCAGCACGTATGCCACGTGGTGGATCCGTCAGGCAGCGACACGTGCAATCGCAGATCAAGCCCGCACGATTCGCATCCCTGTTCACATGATTGAGACCATCAACAAGCTGCTCCGCGTCCAAAAGAAGTTGGTGCAGGAACTGGGACGTGAACCGACGCCTGAAGAAGCCGCTGAAGAGATGGACATCCCCGTTGACCGCGTCCGTGCGGTGTACCGCATGGCACAACAACCGATCTCGTTACAGAGCCCGGTTGGCGATGGCGATGATGCCTACTTCGGCGATTTCATTGAAGACAAATCCGCAGAAAGTCCTTCAGAGATGACCGCATATAGCATGCTGAAGGAACGTCTGCAGGAGGTGCTGACAACCCTTGCCGACCGTGAACGACAGGTCTTGGATTATCGCTTCGGGTTGACCGATGGGTACTCCCGGACGCTGGAGGAAGTTGGCAAGCAGTTTAATGTGACGCGTGAACGTATCCGTCAGATTGAGGCGAAAGCGCTCCGTAAACTGAGACATCCCACCCGTATGCGTAAACTGGAAGGTTTCTTGGAAACGCGTTAAGCATGACCTTCCTTATCCAACACACAAACATCAAGGAAAACTCTTGAGTATGAATCAGCTCATCACCACATTGACCGACATGGTCAAAGACCCTATCTCGGCCGGAATCTTGGCCGCAACAGGCCTCATCGGCATCCTCCTCGGCATCCTCATCGCGAAAGCAGGCTCTGGCAGTCGTCGCAGGAGCAACAGAGGTTCAGGCGAAAGCTACGGAGACGGCTCGTGCGTCGAAATCTATGTCGGCAACCTAAGCTACGACATGACGGAAGCCCAGATGCGCAAGGAGTTTGAACGCTTTGGCGAAGTCAAATCCGCTCGCATTATCACCAACCGTTTCAACAGTAAGTCTAAGGGATACGGTTTCGTTGAGATGCCGAACCGTCCTGAAGCTGAAGCCGCCATTAAGTCGCTTCACGACAAGGACAGTTTCGGACGCAAGCTCCGTATCAACGAAGCTAAGAATAAGTCACACGAATAATGTCCACGGACGCCAATCTTCCGAATTCCCGAACCTTGTGTCTCGATATCATTCCAAATGTTATTGAGACAAAGCCAACGCAAACAAAGGTTTCAAGGTTGAGGGTTCGGAGTGTTTGGCGTCTTCATTCAAACGAACGCAGCACGCCCTTTTTTAAGTTACTTGAGAGCGTGTATGATGCGGTCTTCATTACGGACCTTGAGGGAAAAATTCTGGAGTGCAACCATCGCGCTTCGGAATTTTTTCTTCTCTCCTCTCTCGAACTGCTCGACCAGTCGATCGTTCGGTTGATTTCGGGTGCAACCCCCTCGTTGATCACGACCGTCCAGGCCAATTTGGCGGACCAAAAATATACGCTCGTCGAGGCCAATTGCAAGCGAGCAGACAACACATCCTTCCCTGCTGAAATTGCGATCAACAAGGTGGACCTAGACACCAAAGGCCAACTTTGCTTCTTCATTCGCGACATGACCGTGCGTCACAATGCGCTCTGCGCCTTGCAGAATGCCAACGAACGTCTCCAAGCCCATGACCGTGCGCGCCTTGAGTTCGTCTCGAATGTCTCTCATGAGCTCCGCACCCCTTTGACCTCCATGGTCTATGCGGTCAACAACATGATCCGGGGTGTGGTA
The DNA here is from genome assembly GCA_903935195.1 of uncultured bacterium. GTDB lineage: Bacteria > Verrucomicrobiota > Kiritimatiellia > RFP12 > UBA1067 > CAIZQW01. The sequence goes on along the minus strand of CAIZQW010000154.1, from coordinate 8,247 downwards.
GGAACCATGCCTGAAAAGGCTATTAGCTATCTTGAGCGTTTGCAGTCTGACTGCCAAAGACTTTTAGCGACAATCAATGATATCTTAGATATCAGCCAAATCGAGAATAAGAGCCTTGTCCTGACCAAGCAGGTTGTGCCCCTCAGCGCTGTTATTCGCGAGGGGGTCAACCCCGTACAGATCCAAGCCGAAGCTAAGCACATTGACCTTCAACTCATCCTCGATCCGCCAGAACTCTTTTGTCATTGCGATACTCAGAAACTGGAACGTGTGGTTCTGAATATCGTGGGCAATGCCATCAAGTTTACCCCCGAGAAGGGCAGGATCTCGATTACCCTTGAGCAATCCATGGGCAAAACATCCACGGCACGCCTCGCGGTCTGTGATACCGGAACTGGCGTGCCACCAGAACTGCTCCCGAAGTTGACGCAACGATTCGTCCGCGCAGGCGACCATGTCGCTGGTACCGGACTCGGCTTAGCCATCTCCCGTGAGATCGTCGAGCTTCATGGGGGAACCATCACCTTTGAAAGTCCGGTCCCTGGAACAACCTGCGGAACCGCCGTCTATGTCGAGATTCCCTTAGCGCAACCGCCTCGCATCATGAGTTGCGTTCCAGAAAAAGCGGCTCAAACGTTTTTAGCAACGCATATTCAGAAGCTGGGCTACGACGTAGCCTTTTTTGAAAAACCCACCACGTTGTGCGAAGCCTGTCTGAGGCAACCCCCATCCCTGCTATTACTGGATGGCCGGAGTACCACGTTTGACATCCGAGAGTTTCTCATGCAACTCCGAGAAAACCAAAAGACAAAACGCCTTCCGATCATTATCTTTGGCGAGGCAACCCTCTCCCGCTCTGATCTTGAATTTTACCGCCAACATGCGATCTTCTACTTCACCCTGCCGTGGACAGCCTCCGACCTCGCCAAGACCCTCTCATTGGCCTCCAGAGGAAAGTTGCGCTAGTTTACCTGAACCATGCGTGAACAGGCACCTCGAAACCGAGACCGAGCATGTAATTATAGAGCGCGGCTCGAAGACCTTGTCCCAGGCGATCATAATCAGGAGCCCGTGACACCGTGAAGGGGATCTCGTTCAACGCAAAGCACCGAGGCCCCTTGAATCGCGCCTCCAGTGCCTCCCGTGTCAACACCTTGCACCCATGCGCCGCCGGCAAAGGGTGTCCACCCACCAGCTTCACGCCAAACGCCTTCGGCTCTTTGGCAATCGGACTATGAATCGTCAAGGCAAAGCGATGCCAATAAGCAGATTGTATGTAGTCCTTTTCAAAAATGCCCCGCACATACTCCAATGCATCCACAATCTCCTGGCGTGTCTGCGTCGGGAAGCCATACATGAGATAGGCGTGAACAAGGATTCCCGCGCGTGAAAAAGCTTGGCAGACCTTCGCCGCACCTGCGCAGGTGATGCCCTTGTTCATCAAAGCGAGGAGGCGGTCGTTTGCGCATTCGAGTCCGCCCGTGACAGCAATACATCCTGCCTGCGCCATCACGTTCGCCAGCTCAGGTGTGAAGGCTTTTTCGAAACGGATGTTACCCCACCAGGTCACCTTCAACTGACGCTGAATCAATGCTTCGCTAAGCTGTCGCAAGAAAGCCGGCGCCAGAGCTTCATCTGTAAAATGAAAACCGGTTTGCCCTGTCTCACGAACCATACGCGCCATCTGCTCAACCAGCTCCTCTACCTTAGGTGGCTGATAGCGACCAATATAATCAAGCCCCACATCACAGAAGGCGCAGCGATGCCAATAGCAGCCATTGGCGACCTGTAGCTTCAGCCATTTGCCATACGACCAGATCCGATGCATCGGATTGGTGGTCTCCATCACGTTGATATAGCGCGAAAAATCAATCCCGTCATAACAGGGCCGAGGCATCTGGCGTCTGCCCTGCAAACTCGCTCTGTGCTTCACGTCGGGTGCAGACCCTGAGATAAGCTGATCCCACGCCGAGAATCCCTCATCAAAACAGAGGTCATCCACGAACTGGAAGAGACGTTCATCCGTCAGATTCCGCAACTCCGTATTCACATAGCCACCGCCCATCACAATCCGTGTTTTCGGAAGGAGGCGACGGACCTGTTGCGCAATCCGGAAAGCACCCATGACCGTTCCGGGAAAAGGGACGGTCAGCCCGACGACAGCGGGCTTGTGTTTCGCGAGCGCCTCAGCGGTCAGCTCATCAATCAGCCTTCCCACTAACGTAGACGGAGCCCGAAGCTTTTTTAGCAAGGGCGTCAAGGTCGGCATGGCGACACCTAAACGTTCAGCATAACGTGAAAAACCGAAATCAGGATCCACGCCCTCTTGAATGACATCTGCAAGATCATCAAGATAGAGGGAGGCCAGAAAGGCTGCCTGCTCCGCGAGATCCAGTCCCTGGGTCAAAACAGCCCATGCCTCTTCAGACGAGAGGCCCGACCCCGAGGTCATGGACTCCAGGCGCGGACCCTCCGGCAAAAAGGAGCGTTGCGCGATACGTTCAGCCAGCTCAGGCGCCTTGCCTTGCAGAAAAGAGACTGCCGAGTCAATGGTTCGGAGGTAATCTGTTGCCCGTGCGAGAAATCTCTTCACCTTCGGCGTCTTGCGCGACTTGCTGTGACACGCTTCCACAACAAGCTCTAACCCCTTGCGAGAGAAGAGCTTCAGCGCCAACTCCAGCGAAAGGTCCACCTGAACAACCGAGTCGCCTCGCCCAGCAAGATAGCCTGCCAAGAGAGGTGTGGCGGGGTAGAGCGTGTTCAATTGCAACAAAGGCGGAGTAATTAATAAAACATTCATCAGCTGAACCTTAAGTGTGTTTAAACAATCCCATAAACCCCGCTTCTGTGCAAGGCAATAATTGAACCCTTCAAACGTTTATTGGGATAGATACAGTTCTACTGTGCTGATCTTGACGATACCGCTAAAATCACGTACTGTATTATGTATCAAACGCTTCTTAGAAAGGAGCATGTTATGAATAGGACCCTGACCATCGTGTTACTCACTGGCACACTGACGCTGCATGTTGCTGCGAAACGCAACAGCGACGGTAGCAAAGCGGGGACACCTGACTCCTCAGGAGTTTCAAGTGGCGTCACCACAGAGGCAACTCCAGCCCCCACCCGTACTGCTACCCCTGGATACTCCGTACGAACCCCCAGCACGCCAACGCCTGCTTCGACCTTTGTTGCACCTGCGACACCTCGCACCTACACGCCTTCCACGCCTGTATATCGTGGCGAGTCCTACAAAGGACGTACTGAGAAAAATACATCGGAAGCTGTTCAGCAGAAGACCTCAACACGGGATGAGACACCAGCGACCTCCCCGTTCACAGCCCCCCAGCGCGAACGTAAAACAACAGTCACGACAGAACCCGTTCGCGTCGAGACGGCGCGTGACACGGAGCAACCGCGTTCACGGGTCCAGCGGGAGCATAAACCTACGACTCCTGAAACCGTCGCCGAACCTGCTCCTGCACAACCCGAGGTGACAACACGAGGCCGTACCACACGGGTACGTCAGCCAAGCGATCTGCAACCCGTGACGCAAGCAGAACCCAAACGCGAGAGAACCTCCCAGCGTCCCACCGAGCTTTCCAACAGAGAGCGGACCGCGCGACCGAATGATTCGCAACGTGTTCAAATAACAGCTCCTACGCGGACCCCTTCGCGCACACAGGCGAAGGAAGCATCTCCCTTCCTCTTCAATGAGAGCGCACCGCAGCCCAGGACCCCTGCGCAAAAGGCCATCTCTTCTCGGCAGGAGCGTCCCCAATACGAACTCGCGGTACAACGCACACCCACCCCTGTCCGTACGGCTCACCACGAACCCGAGACACGTAGATACTATTCCCATCACTATCCGAGCTATCATCAACCCTACCGGCCTGTGACCTGTTATTCGAGGCGCGACGCGTTCTGGGACGCCTTTGCTTTTACAATGGCCGCGCCCTTGATTGCTCCGTTCTATGTGGCGAATGTCTACGCCCCCTATCCGGCCCGCACAGTCACCACCACGTGGGGAAATGACCATTTCGCATTCTCGGTTTCAACCCGTTCATCCTATCCGGTCTACACCTATCGCCCCTATTACTCTACCTCCTCATGGTACTATCACGATGGCTGGCAGCACTCCCATGTCTACTATGGGGGCTGGCGTTCAAGCTGGTATGGCGGCTTCTCGTATATCTTCAATCCCTACCCGGTCTATCGTACCTATTACCTGTATGAGGAGCCCCAGACCGTTGTGATCCAGCAACCTGCACCGCAGGTCATCATCTACAACCAGCCCGCACAACCTGTGGTGCAAAACCAGGACTTCGTAGCGGCTCCTGCACCTGCAACCCCCGCGCCTCAAACGCCCGCCACGGTAGCACGTGACGAAGCGAACGCGGTGGCTGAGCAGCCTACACGTTGCCTCTGCGCCTGCAAATGTAACGGCAAAGTGCCGTGCATCTGTGAGTATGCCTGTGGCAGTGAATTTAACTATTCACCTGAAGCTTACACCTTGGCGAACTTCGTCTCCTATTCAGAGTCCCTGAATGCCGAGCTGATCTGGAGCTCGTATGCTGAACTGGATCGCCCTGAAGTTACGGACTTTGTAGCAGAGGCCGGGGATTAATGATTCTCAAAACTTCTTTGAACGAATCCTTCAACATCGACTGGGACACGTGGATGCCGGTCGATGTTGCTACGTTATGCTTTATACGCAAAGAGGGTAAACTGCTTTTGATCCACAAGAAGCGCGGCCTCGGCAAAGGCAAGATTAATGCGCCCGGCGGACGCCAGGAGAAGCGCGAGACCCTCGAACAGACTGCGGTCCGCGAGTGTCAAGAGGAAGTCGGCCTGACCCCTATCGGACTTGTTTTTGCAGGGCGCCTCGACTTCGCCTTTACCGATGGTTACTCCCTGCAAGCGCATGTGTTCACAGCGAACAACTGCACAGGCGAAATGCGTGAGACCGACGAGGCCCTTCCCTTCTGGTGTGAAGAAGAGGCTATCCCTTATGAGCAGATGTGGAGCGATGACCGACTCTGGCTTCCACTCATGCTGGAAGGCACGCGCTTTGAAGCGCAATTCGTTTTTGAGGGTGAGCTGATGCTCTGGCACCAACTGAAATGTCTTTCTCAGTCCAAGACTTCGACGTAATCAGACTCGATCTCAACCGCCGTAGCTTGGCCGATCATATCAATATTCAAGACGACCTTCATCTTTGAGGTCAGACGTGCGACACGGCCTTCGATGCCTTGGAAGGGACCATCTATAATGCGAACGTAACGTCCCTTTGTCAGCGGTTTGGCAGGCGCCAAGGCTGGATTCGCACACAGCGCACGCCGGACCATGATGAGATCACGTAACATCTTGCGTGGATTTGATGGCTCCAAAATACGGACGAGCAGATTGGTTTGCTGAAGTTGTAGTTTCTGCGACGGTAGCAGACGAACAAACACATAGCCTGAAAAGAGCGGCGTCAGCACCGAAATCTTACGGCGCTGTATCACGCGTGTACTTTCCCGCATCGGAAGATAGACATCAATGCCGTAGAGCTTGCAGTACTCTGCAACCTTCTTCTCTGTCCGAGGCTTTACAAACAATACTTTCCAGTGTTTCATCTTAATTCATCAAACTGTGAATCGGTGCGGGGATCTGTCCGCCGCGGCGCACAAAGCACTCCGCACCTTCAGGGCTCGCCGGATTCATAATCACACCCGAACCAAAAAGACCGCCAAAATCTATAAAGTCCCCCGGTTTCGAACCCGGCACAGGAATGACACGCACGCCTGTGGTCTTACGGTTCGTAATACCGATGGCCGCCTCATCAAGGATGATACCTGCTATGGTTTCTGCTGTGGTTGATCCTGGCAGGAGGATCATGTCAAGGCCAACAGAACAGACTGCGGTCATGGCCTCGAGCTTCTCCAGCGTCAGCGTCCCGTCGGCAACTGCCTTTGAGAGCGCGTGGTCTTCCATCACTGGAATGAAGGCGCCGGAAAGTCCGCCCACCGAACTCGAAGCAAACGCGCCACCCTTTTTAACCGCGTCATTCAGTAGCATCACAGCCGCAGTGGTTCCAGGCGCGCCAATCAGTCGGATTCCCATGCTCTGGTAAATCTCGCCAACGGAATCGCCCACACGCGGGGTGGGCGCCAGAGAGAGATCCACCACGCCAAAGGGAATCTTGAGGCGGTTAGCCACTTCGCGGCCAATGAGTTCTCCTGTGCGCGTCACTCGGAAGGCCGTGTGCTTAATCTCCTCTGCAATCTCATTGAGCATTGCTTTCGGGGAGTTCTGCACCAACCGATCAATCGCACGCTTGACCACCCCTGGACCGCTCACGCCCACATTGATGACACACTCCGCTTCGCCAGAGCCGAGCATCGCGCCCGCCATGAAGGGATTGTCCTCTGGCATATTAGCAAAAACAACGATCTTGGCGCAGCCAAAGCCCTGCGTATCGGACGTTGCCTCGGCAGTCTCAATAATCTTCTGGGCAATCAGATTCGTGGCATCCACATTAATGCCTGCCTTGGTCGTTCCCACATTAAACGAGGAGCAGACACGCTTTGTGGCTGTCAAAGCCTGAGGCAAGGAGTTGATCAGGGTCCGCTCCCCAGGCGTCATCCCCTTCTGAACAAGTGCGGAATAGCCACCGAGCAGATCAATCTTTACAGCCTCAGCCGCTTGGTCCAGTGCCTTGCACACGCGGATGGCCGTCTCGACCGTGTGACCTTCCAAGAGAATGCTGACTGGCGAGACCGCGATACGCTTATTGACAATAGGCAGTCCATATTTCACGCTCACTTCATCGCAGAAACGCACCAGATGCTGCGCCTTGTCCACAATGCGGTCATACACCGCTTTGACCAATTGGTCAGGATTGGGATTGGCGCAGATATTGAGGTTGATCCCCAAGGTCACCGCGCGAACATCCAAGTTCTCTTCCCTCACCATGCGGATCGTTGAAAGTACATTCTGTCTCGTAATCATGATTCCTTCGACAATTTTAGATTTTAGATTTGTGATTTGTGATTTGTAACTACTGCCAAGGCTATCATCCCTTAGCACTACGGATTGAAGAAATAAAGATGGCTCTCAGCTCTTCGCCTTCAGCAAGAAGAGACTCGACCCTTTTTGCGTCAAGAAGTTCGCCTTCAATGATAAATTCAAGCCAAAAACAACTCTCATCTGCTTCCTCAAGCACAATCCCTAACTTTGCAATAAATTCAGCTTTTGACCGGCAGATACATGCTGCTCGATAATTCGCAGCCACTGAAGCACCCGATCTGATCAACTGTCCCCCAATAGCCCGGCCAGCCACTGTATCAGGTAAAGCATTGACCACCTTTAACACTCGCAATGAAAAACGCTTGGTTCGGTCTTTCAACTCTTGCTCTGTCATAAACTTAGCCCCGTCAAATTAAATTTATGATTTTAAAGCCTCAAATCTAAAATCACAAATCTAAAATCTAAAATCATAGTAGCGCTTTAATCGGGCCGATTTCATTAGTCGCCCGGAAGATGTTCTCATGGCAGAGCAACGCGGAAAGACCACGTTGTGCCATAGCGTCTCGAAACGTCTCTTGGATCTTGCGGAAGTCGACAGTATCAGGAATAATGATCTGCGCAATATAGACAATCTGCCCGGCATCCTCCTCAACCAGCCAGTGTTCAATATTGATACCATGCTCAACGAGAAACGAGGTGATAGCAAAAATGGTTCCTGGTTTATCTTCGCCACGGGTTGTGACAACAAAACGAGAGCCTGAAGCGACTACGGGCTCGACGACCTCTGGACACGCCACCACCGTCACGACTGCGAGGGGTCCTAGCGCTGCGCCAATCTTGGTTCTGAGATCCGTTTGGCTCACCTTGTCGGGGTGTTCAGACCTAAAAACCAGCGTGAAGAAGCCCTCCACCACGGTCTGGCGGATGCTCCCAATGTTCCCCTCCAGCAAAAAGACGGCCTGAGTGATATCCCTCAAGATACCCACGCGATCCTTCAGAAACACAGATGTGATGAATCGTTGCATGTTTTATGTCTCCTCAAAAACAAAAACCCCGAAACCCACCAACACTGGGCTTTCGAGGCAGACAAATGGAGCCAACGATCCGGATCGAACGGACGACCTGTTCATTACGAATGAACTGCTCTACCAACTGAGCTACGTTGGCCAACGAATGGCACCCCCAAGGGGAGTCGAACCCCTCTTTCCAGGATGAGAACCTGATGTCCTAACCGAT
>CAIZQW010000153.1 GCA_903935195.1 uncultured bacterium | reverse complement strand
GAAGAGGATAAAAATCCACCGAAGCTCAGGTCGCTCGAAGAGGCGAAGCAGATGGGCGTGAAGAAGTAGGCAGTAGCAGTCGGCAGCTGGCAGTTGGCAGTAGCAGTGGGCAGTCGGCAGTGCCCCGGCAATAAGCGAGGGAGTTGCTTATTCCGCGCAGAGACGCAGAGGCGCAGAGGAGAATTTTTTTACCGCAAAGAACGCAGAGAACACAGAGGAAAATGCGCTATACAGGGTAGTGAAACAAAGCATTAAGAAATTGATCTTTGCGATCTTTGTGTTCTTTGTGGTTAAATAAAGTAAGTTATAGAAAAACGAGAAAACCAATGAACAAAAAGCAGTTAACACGTTGTGCAGGTGTCTGGGTCGCGACCGTGCTGATGGCATCTGTGGCCATTGCAGCACCCAAGAAAGAACTTTCGAAACTGACGCCTGAAGGACAGAAGGCGCTTGCCGAATACACGGGTATGCTCGAGTCGCTGCGCGCAGACCTGAAGGGCAAGATCCCGGTGATTGATGAGCAGAAAGCCCAAGATTTTATGGCTGCCCATAAAGAAAAAAGGGATGCCCCTAAGAAGGTCAAAGACAATAAGGGAAAAGTCACTCATGCCGAGCCTCCGACCACGGAGATAGCCAAGTTGATCGTGCCTGGCCTGGAAAAATTTCTGGGAAACGATACCCTCGATAATCAACTCGTCAAGTGCGCTGTTCTCTCCACTGCCACGCCGCGCGGGCTGGCTGAGTTCGCACAGCAGGGACCGGAGAAGAAAAAGTTAATCGATGATCTGCTCGCAGACCCGAAGCTGATGAAGGAGATGCTTTACGAAGGTGGCGCCAAGGCAGGCAGGTATGGCAAAGCCATGGAGATTTTTCGCAGCATCCAGTCTTCCAGCCCGCGGGCCAAAGAGGGACATTTCCGCCGTATGGCGTTGGCGATCGGCTTGGAGCTGGCTGCGGCGGAGCTGAACCCCAAAGAAAACGTGGACCCGGTCAAGCGCTATGCGTTTTATGAGAAGTCTTATTTGGATAAGGAGCTCATCTCTCAATTTGATACGTTTTCAGTCTGGCTCTATCGTCACGTGACGAACGATCCGCATACCGACGTGGATATGCTCTGGATGCGCGAGATGCTCTGGAACTACCGCCCGGATCAGATCCTCGCGCCTGAAGAATATACTGGGAAGGTCGTTGGGCTCATGTACTCCGAGTTCGGCCACAAGAAGCCCGAAGGCGATCCAACACTCTCGACGAGCTCCTTCCAGCAGACCATTGACAAAGGGGGCATGTGCGGTGCCAAGGCTTTCTTCGGACGCTGCCTCGGCCGTAGCTTTGGTATTCCCGTATGGGGCGCACGCTTAAGAAGCCACACCGCCATGACGTACTGGACGCCCAAAGGCTGGGAAACCATTCTTGGCGTATCCTTCAAAAATGGCTTTTGGACAGCAGATGCCGAACCCATGAACGGCATCGTCTTTGAGCAGATCGCCAAACTGCGGAACGATCCGGAAGAGTTCATCAAAGTCTGTCGGGCACAGTGGGCAGGGGATGTTCTGGGGGAAGAGCGGATGAATGGCATGGACACCTCAACAGGCGGCTTGTGGAATGCGTTGGCCTTCAGCAAAATGCGGTTAGCAGTTGCGGAGAAGTGTCCACCAGTCGAGCCAGCCAAGCTGGCGCCCGGCGAACCAAAACCTAGGGATCCGAAAGGCTACCCCGAACGATTGGCAAAGCCTCTGGTCAAGCCGGAGTTTAAGAAGGTCGTCGTGGATGGCAAGGGTGTTATCACGATTCCTGCGGTTGCATGCATTTCGCCCACCACCAACACGGAAAAGATTGTCTTTATGAATACCCGTGACGGTGGCATGAACCTGCACTACAAGCGGTGGGAACAGCCCGAGCCGATCGTCTATGAGGTCACGGTGCCCGTCGCAGAAAAATATGCGCTCGCCGCAAACGTGGTCACAGTCAATCAGGAGCAGTTTTTCCTGCTGACAGTCAATGACGCAAAGGAGCCGGTGAACATGAAGATGCCGTATACCGTGGGCAAGTGGGGCACCACTGAACCCGTGACGATACCCTTGAACAAGGGAAGTAACCGGCTCAGTTTCACACGCACCGTTCCTGAAGACTTCGCGAAGGAAGGGTATAGGTTTGCCGGACCCCAGTTCGGTGGCATTACCCTAAAGTCTTTCACACTCACACCTGTTCGCTGATGGAAGGACAACCATGAGATATATCGCATGCTCAATGATCATCACAGCCGTTTTTGCGGCCGGGTGCATCACCGCGCCTGAGAAGTCCCTGCAAAAGGACGAGAGGAGTGGCAAGCACCTCTTCATACTCTCCGGCCAATCAAATATGGCCGGAATGGATCCAAATGTTTCCTTTACCCCCGCAGTGACGAATGCACTCGGCGCTCAGAATGTCGTCATTGTCAAACATGCTGTCGGCGGATCGTCGATTAGGGACTGGTGCAAGCTTGATCTTGAAACCCTTCCGCCGACGAACGGAGTGGTTCCAAAAGTACGCGGCAGGCATTACGATGTCCTTCTTGCTACGTTAAGAGCGGCCGCGGCCCAGGACACCTTCAAGACGGTGACTTTAGTCTGGATGCAGGGGGAGTCGGACAAGCGTAATCCGGAGTATCGTGCTTATCTGGCGGAGCTCATCCGGCAGTTCCAGAGCGACCTGCACAGAACGGATCTCAACGTGGTGATCGGCCGCATCAGCGATTCCGGCCTCTATCCCGAGAAGCCACTGGAGGGGAAGCATCGGCTGATGTTTGAAGGAGCCAAGAACATTCGTCGGACGCAAGTTGAGTTTGCGCAGTCCTACCCGCACGGCGCCTGGGTGGATACCGACGATTTGAACAACAAGAAACTGGGAAACACGATGGTGGATGATTTACATTATTCTCAGGAGGGTTACAAAGTTCTCGGCGAGCGTTTCGCGGAGAAAGCGATTGAACTGATCAAGAAGTCGGAACAAAAAAGCCGTTGAGATTTACGTTAATATGAAAACGATTACTTTCGCATGGATACTGGGAACAGCGCTAGTGCTGAATGCCCAAGAGAAAACAAATCAACCTGCACTGCCTCCTCCGTTGACGTTAGAGGCGCGCTGTGGTGTTCCCTTTGGCGATCATGCGGTGCTGCAACAAGGTATGCCGGTATCTGTCTGGGGTTGGACCTTGCCGGGTGCAAAAGTTGTTGTCAGCTTCGATCAGCAATCGCAAACTACCACGGCCGGTGCCGATGGGTCCTGGCGCGTGAAGCTCGCTCCGCTTACAGCCGACAAGCTCAAAACGGTCCATGACGTGATACCCGGACACACGCTGACCATCGCCACCGAACTTGATGGCAAGAAGGCCAGCAAGGTCTTTACGGATATTCTGGTCGGAGAGGTCTGGCTGTGCAGTGGACAGTCCAACATGGCTGCTAAGTTTGGGTCATCCGCCTATCCGCTGGGGTCCGGCGCACCGGCGAATTTCCCCGCGTTACGTAATTTCACGACGAACTGGACTGTGTGTGCGCCGCAGACGGTCGGCGGCTTTTACCGGGCTGCGGTGTCATTTGCGTGCGAGATCCAGCGCGAAACCCTGGTACCAGTCGGACTCCTCTCAGCGGCATGGGCTGGCACGTCAATTGAAGGTTGGTTTGCCGACTTCCCTCCCACTATAAAATATCGCTGTTTTGAAGCCAAGATCCAGCCGTTGGTCGGTTACACTCTGCGCGGTAATATATGGTATCAGGGCGAGGCCAATGTAAAGGACGGGCAGGGCTATTTGGCCAAAATGAAACGTCTCATCGAAGGGTGGCGCAAGCTGTGGGACCAAGGCGACTTCCCCTTTTACTTTGTGCAGCTTGCCCCCATTTATCAACCCGTCAATGTACCTGCCGGCGGCGATGGCCGGGCTGCGATCCGTCAGGCGCAGATTGATGCACTCTCCATCACCAATACCGGTATGGCCGTGACCTTGGACATTGGTGCCGAGAAGGAGCATCCCGCCAATAAGCATGACATCGGGTTGCGTCTCGCCCGCTGGGCCTTGAATCGCGATTATGGACGCAAAGACCTGGTTGTCAGCGGTCCGCTCTACAAGAGTCACCAGATTGAAGGCAGCGCGATTCGCATCCGTTTTGACTATGCGCAAAGCGGATTGATGCTCGCCAAAAAAGTTGGCTACAATGCTCCTGAGCCGACGCCGGGGGCTCCGATGCCATGGCTCTCGATCCAAGCCAAGGATGGAACGTGGCACTGGGCTGAAGGGCGCGTCGAAGGTTCCGAGCTTGTGGTGTCGAGCAAGGACGTCAAAGAGCCCATCGCTGTGCGCTACGCCTATACAACCCAGCCCGTCGGTTGCAATCTCTATAACAAGGAGGGCCTCCCGGCTGCTCCCTTTACAACGTGCGGGTATTGAGAGGGGCAAGGACGCAGAGACAAATAGACTATAAGACTCAAAGGGTCTTCTCGGTCCTACGGTCTCTCCTTTTGGACTCTTGGAGTCATCACGTCTTTGCGTCCTAATTTTTTCCCGTGTCCCAAGTCCCGCGTCCCAAGTCCACTCGTGAACATTTCCGCTTGCGCTTGATTCCCGATCGTCTTATACTTGCCGCACATTGGATAAAACGATATTGCCCATGGATATGAAATGACAAGACACTTCGCAATAGGGCTCATTTTTATGGCACTGTATGTGCCGCAGTTGGATGCCGAGGACATCGGAGCTCTATCGCCTGACCTGACAACTCCTAGCGTTATTGACGCCACTCCCTCTCCTGGGAGACGCGTACGCCAGTTCAGCAAGGAATACACGGGGAGTAAAGTGTACCACGCCCTCTATCTTCCGACTGACTGGGTGAAGGGGAAGAAGTTCCCCGTGATTGTTGAGTATGCGGGCAACAAGTGGAAAACGAGTCTCGGAACCGTTGAGGGAAGCAATCTGGGTTATGGCATATCAGGGGGCAAGGGTGTTATCTGGATCTGTATGCCTTTTGTAGATAAGACGAATCAAATGAATGCCACAACGTGGTGGGGCGATGTTGAAGCGACGGTCCAGTACTGTAAGAAGACCGTCAACCGGATATGTACAGAGTATGGCGGTGATTCATCGAATGTATTCCTTGTTGGTTTTTCTCGCGGAGCGATAGCCTGCAACTACATCGGCCTCCATGATGACGAGATTGCCTCGCTGTGGCGAGGCTTCATATGCCACAGTCATTACGACGGCGTCAAGCAATGGGGATATGCAGGAAGCGATCGCTCCTCTGCGGCTACACGTCTGAAACGTTTAGGCACCCGACCACAGTTCATCAGCCATGAGGCGAGTGTCGAACCAACGAAGACTTATCTCAAGATGGCGTTCCCTTTAGGTCACTTCACCTTTCTTGTTCTGCCGTTTGCGGACCATACGGACCAATGGGTACTGCGTGACATACCGGAAAGGAAGATCCTTCGAGCGTGGTTAGAGAGCGCTTTGACGGAAAAGGGCCAACAAGCTCCTGCAGGCGACGACCGAAAGGCCTCGCCCAAGGAGTAACGCTGTGGCGACGGGAACCGCGCGATCGTGAACGGTGAATCATGTTTGGGAATCGAATTGCCGTGCACGAAGAGGCTGTGGTAATATATAGCAACTATTGTATTTAGAGCAGGACATAATCACGTTTAACATTGGTAGAACAAAAGGGGAGAAGACATGAAATCATGCGTCAGCAAGGTTATGGCCGCAGGAGCCATTCTGTTATTCAGTCTGAGTTCGACCATGGCGGCCACTAAGCCACTCAAGGTCTTTATCCTCGTGGGGCAGTCTAATATGGAGGGCCATGCCATGATCACCACCTTCCCGGTGATTGCCAAGGACCCCAAGACAGCGGATCTGTATAAGGACATGGTGGATGCGTCGGGCAAACCAGTGGTCTGCGAGAATGTGTACATCGCCTATACGTTTGGTGATTTCAATGGCAATTCAGTCGGCAAGAAGTCTGGAAAGTTGACGGCAGGGTGGGGGAGTCAGCATCATGTGGGGGCTGGAAAGATTGGACCCGAGTTTACCTTTGGCATCACCATGAACAAGCTATTGAATGAGCCCATTCTCTTGATTAAGACCGCGTGGGGCGGCAAGAGTTTGCAAGTGGACTTCCGTCCGCCCAGTGGAGGGGATTTGCCTGCAGATTCCAAGAACAAAGATGCCGCTGGAAAATATTACAAGCTGATGATGGATTATGTAAAAGAGGTTTTGGCTGATCCCAAGGCGGTCTATCCCAGTTATGATCCAGCGGCTGGTTATGAACTCGCGGGCTTTGTCTGGTTCCAAGGGTTTAACGATCTCGTCGGAAATTATCCCGCGACCGATCCGAGCAAAGGCAAGAAGGCCATCAAGGACTATTCAGAGTACAGCCGTCTCCTGGCTTGCCTGATCCGTGATGTCCGCAAAGATCTTTCAGCACCGAAGTTGCCCTTTGTGATCGGAGTCCTTGGGGTGGGCGGCGAGACAACAGGTGATGGCACAGAGGCCTTTCGCAAGGCCATGGCAGCGCCCGGAGAGATGGAAGAGTTCAAGGGGACCGTTGCGAATGTCTTCACCCACAAATACTGGCCTTCCGACATTGATGCGGTCAAGATGAAGCTGGCAGCTGCCACTTCAGAATTGGACAAGAAGGGCAACATTCTCAAAATGCGTTCCAAAAAGGGCGAGGACGTCAAGGAGGCGATGGTCAAACTAGCCGCCGAGAAAAAGGCTATCACTGAACAAGCCCTCACTGCGGAAGAAAAATTTCTGCTCGAAAACGGCTGCTCGAATCAAGGGTTCCATTACTATGGTTCCGGTAAATTCTTTGGGCAAATCGGCAAGGCCTTCGCAGAAGCGCTTGTGAACGTGAAAAAATGATTGAGGTGTCGATAATGGAAACAGTACTCCGATTTCAGCTGAACCACAGGCGATCAATAGGGATTCTTGCCTTCGTTGCGATGACAGGACTCGCCGCGGGGAGCTATGTCCCGCCCTCGCGCGGACTGCAAGGGCGGTCGATCACCCTCTCCGGCGAGTGGGCCTTTGAACTTGATCCGCAAAAAGTCGGACAAGCAGAGCGTTGGTTTGCGCGGCCCCTGACGGACCGTATCCGACTTCCGGGGACACTCGACGAAGGCGGCAAGGGGACGCTGAACACGGAGTCTTGCACGGGCAAACTTACGCGGGTTCGCACCTATAGCGGTCCGGCCTGGTTTCAACGTACTATCGACCTTCCGTCCGCGTGGTCGGGCAAGCGTGTCCTGTTCGTTGTTGAGCGCGCCAAGACAACACGGGTTTGGATCGATGAGCGACTGGTGGGTGCTCAGAACACGCTGACGTCGGAGCAGGTTTTTGATCTGGGTTCGTCTCTTCAGCCAGGTCCCCATCGGCTTACGGTGTGCGTCGACAACGCAGATCGCCCGCCTGTCGGTGACCCTCATCAGCTAAGTGATGAGACGCAGACAAACTGGAATGGATTGCTGGGGCGCATCGAACTGCAGATGCGCGATGAGGTTTGGATCGAAAACGTGCGCACATTTCCAGATGTAGGCAATAAGCGCGTGCGCGTCGTGATCGCATTAGGACAGGAGCAGCAGGGGCAAACGGAGGTCACAGGGACCGTCAGGTTGTCGGCGCGCTTGTGGAATGCGGCATCTACCGGTACGGTAGAGGTTGCGAGTGTTACACTGAACATGGTGCCCCATGCGAAGAGCATCGAAGGGCTCCTGCCCCTCGGTGCCGATGCGCAGCCGTGGAGTGAGTTCTCTCCGTCCTTGTATCGTCTGCGCGTTGAGTTGACGGCGGATGTGAAGGGAACGTCGGTTCGTGATCAGCAGGAGTTAGATTTCGGTCTACGCGAATTTACACGCAAAGGAACCCAGTTTACCATTAATGGCCGGACGACCTTCCTTCGAGGCAAGCACGACGCCTGTGTGTTTCCGCTCACGGGGTATGCGCCGATGGGGGTGGAGGAGTGGAGTCGTGTGCTGCGTATCGCGAAGGACTACGGGATTAACCACTATCGCTTCCACTCGTGGTGTCCGCCTGAGGCTGCATTTGCGGCGGCGGATATAGTTGGCATCTACATGCAGCCTGAGTTGCCGAACTGGTCTTCTTTTGGGGAACCCGTGAAGAATATCACGGGAGACGTCGAGCTGCGCAATGGCGGAACACCGGGAGTCCAGCGCACGGACTTTCTGTTGGCAGAGGGCCGCCGTATTTTTCAGGCGTATGCCAATCACCCCTCCTTTGTTATGTTTGCGCTGGGCAATGAACTGGGTGGAAGTCGTCCCGGGATGGCGGCCTTGCTGGCTGAGTATCGCACATTCGATCCGCGGCCGCTCTACGCTGAAGGTTCGAACAACTTTTTAGGGACGCCCACACTGGCACCGGGTGACGACTATTGGACGACCGTCATGACAGGCGGTCATTACTCCAGCGGCCTCTTCTATCCTGATACGCGCAACCATCTGGTGCGCGGTTCCTTCGCCGATCACACGACGGGGCATGTGAACAACCGGTTGCCGGGAACAATGCATGACTATCGTGAGGCGCTGCGCGGGGTGCCGGTGCCTGTTATCGGACATGAAATTGGTCAATATCAGGTCTTCCCGAATTTCCGGGAGATCGCGAAATACACCGGGGTTCTGCAGGCTCGCAATTTCGAATGCTTTCGTGAGCGCCTTGAGCGGGCCGGGATGCTCGGGCAGGCTGACCGTTTTGTGCAGGCGTCGGGTGCGCTTGCCGTCATCTGTTACCGTGAAGATGTTGAGGCCGCGTTGCGGACGCCCGGGATGGGGGGCTTCCAGCTGCTCGATCTCCAGGACTTTCCAGGGCAGGGCACGGCGCTGGTCGGTATCCTGGATGCCTTCATGGAGTCGAAGGGGTTGATCACGCCGCAGGCCTGGCGTGAATTCTGCGGTCCGACGGTTCCCCTTCTCCGCATGGAACGCTACGCTTGGCTTCAAGACGAAGACTTTCATGCTACAGCCGAACTCGCGCACTATGGTCCAACAGCCCTTCATGGCGTTCGGATGCAGTGGTCCGTGACAGATGCCAAGGGTGTTGTGTGCCAGGAAGGCACGTTGCAACCGACAGACGTGCCACAGGGTTCGCTCACTGCGCTGGGGGCTCTTAAATTCGAGCTTGCGCGTTTCGCTGCGCCAGCCCAGTACACGCTGACCCTTGAACGTGCTGATGGCTCGGCTCGCAATCGCTACCGCTTCTGGGTCTATCCCTCTGAAGTGCAGACGCATCCGCCAACCGGTGTCGTGGTCACCCGAGCACTCAACGCCACGGCTCGCCGGGTCCTTTCGTCCGGAGGCCGTGTGGTAGTGCTCCCCACCGCGTCTGGGCTTGTACGGAGCGTGCCCGGTGCCTTCCAGGCTGATTTCTGGTGCTATCCGATGTTTAAAAAATATAATCCGCCGGGAACCCTTGGCATTCTCTGTGATCCTGCTCATCCAGCCCTGTCCGCGTTTCCGACTCAGTTTCACAGCGACTGGCAATGGTGGCCGATCGTGCGACGCGGACGGGCGATGATTCTTGATGACACGCCTGCTACGTTTCAGCCGTTTGTGCAGGTGATCGACAACTTCTACCGAAATCACAAGCTGGCGCTTGCCTTTGAAGCGAAGGTCGGCAATGGCCGGTTGCTGGTGTGTAGTGGCGCGTTGGTTCAGCAGCCGGACCAGGCCGAAGCGCGACAACTTTTGAGTAGCTTGCTCAGCTATGCCGGGTCAGAACGCTTTTCTCCGACACAGTCACTCGAGTGGGGGACTCTGGAAAAAATCTTAAAAAGCGAGGAAAGTCCATGAAGCAAAGGGGCAGCGGAATAGCGGCCGCCTGTGTTATCGGCGCCCTCGGGTTAGCTGGAATCACGTGGGCGGCGGAACCGAGTGTCACCAACGCGGTAACGCCGGCGCAACTGCTCCAATCCAAGGGCATTGAGAAGGTGGTCTTTATCAAGCGGTTCACCTATCAGGCCACACACTATTACACCGAGTATATTCAAGGTGGCTTTTTGCCCGGGGGCAACCTCTGTGTGCTAGATCTTAAAGATGGTTCTGTCAAGGAGCTGCTGCCGGAGATGAACAAAGGCATTTTTGAGCGGTTCGATCTCTCGTTTGACGCGCAGAAGATTATATTTGCCTGGAGAGCGCAGGAAGGTGTGGGGTATCGAATTTATGAGGTGAACGTGGATGGCACGGGCTTGCGTCAGGTGTTGAAGGCGCCGTCCGATGAGGCGGACCTCGTCAGCCGCTATCGCATCCATCGGTATCACCATGGCACGGATGATATGAGTCCGTGTTATTTGCCGGATGGCGGCATCGCTTTTGTCTCAACCCGTTCTCAGTATGGCACACTGTGTGACAATGCGGACTACCTGACGAGTACGACGCTGTTTCGCATGGATGCAGACGGCAAGAATCTCAGGCAATTGACGACCAGCGCGGTCAGCGAGCAGACACCGACGCTCACGGAGGATGGCCGTATCCTTTACTCGCGCTGGGAGTATCTCGACAAGGGTGCGGTCAGCGTGAAGTGTATCTGGGCGATGTATCCGGACGGGAGCAGCTCGCGGGAAGTTTACGGCGCTAACGTTGCGCTTCCTCCGACACTAACCCAGCCCCGCGCCATCCCGGGGGAGCCAAGCGGTTATGTTGTTTCAGGAACGCCCCATTATCCTCAGAACAGCATCGGAACTATCATTCGTTTGGATATGACGAAAAACATCCGGACGCGTGAACCTATGACCTATCTGACGCCGTACACGGATATTCGCGGCGAAGGAGGTTTCGCATTCAAAGGGGAAGGCGGGCAATGGAAGCAAGATACAAAGGGGAGGGGACCGCTCTTTAGGGATCCGTATCCGCTCTCGAAGGCGCAGATCCTTGTGGCGCACAAGCCGACTGGAACGCCCTGGAACGACCCGAAGGGATACGGGCTCTACCTGCTTGATGAGTCAGGGGCTGTACAGTTGATTTACAGTGACCCGAATATTTCATGTTGGACTCCCTATCCCCTGAAGCCACGCAAGGTACCGCCGGTGATTGGTTCGTCGAAAGATAAGAAGCTTGAACAAGCCAAGCTGGCCAACTGTGTCATCACCGATGTCTACCATGGACTCGAAGGGGTTCCGCGCGGCACGATCAAATATGTCCGCGTTTTGGAACAGCGTCCGCGTCCCTGGACCGCCCGGCGTTATTATGACGGCGACCTGTATGATCAGCAGCATGCCGTGATCACCAAGGATACGCATCTCGGGTTGAAGGTCCAGCATGGCGTCGTCCCCGTGGAAGCGGATGGCTCTGCAAACTTTCT
>CAIZQW010000152.1 GCA_903935195.1 uncultured bacterium | reverse complement strand
ACACGACCGCTCGATGGCGGACGGAAGTCAGAGCCCAATGAGCGATTGCCCATCGCCGTCTTGATGAGCAGGACCTGCTCATCATGAAAGATTCCCATGACAAAGCCAAAGCCCACTTCCGGTCCGATCGACTTGCCATTATTGGACGCAACGCTCAACAGAGAGCCTTTTCCCTCCGGAGCAACGCGTGCTTCTTGAAAATAGACATCGTTACGCACAGCCCACTCGCCCTTGTCATCCAACAAATAAGGGAACTTCTTATCCTTCTTAGTCAACGTCACCAGATCTCCCTTACCGATCAGATCAACCTGTTCCAGCCAGAGGGCCGCTGAACCGCTCTTGAAGTACTTAATCGTAAGGGGATAACGCTTGCCCGCCTCAAGCGCCACTTTGGTGATGACAGGCTTTGCACCAATGTCTTTACGATAAACTTCCTTACCATCCACAGTCGCAACCGCATAGGTGCTATCCTCAAACCCGACATGCAGCGTGTAGGTCCCTGTGACCGGCACATCAATCTGCGCATTGACTCCGAGGGTCTCCCCTTGCTTCAGAGCGGGTAACTTTTCCAATACCGTCCCCAACGCCACGGAGACCTTCTCACTGCCGACACTCGCTGTTGCGTCGTAGACGCCATGCTTTGCCAATGCAGAGACGCCGCCCCAGATCCACTTACAGGCGGATTTAGAGCGCCCCGAGCCTGCTGGCATTTCACCTGGAATAACGGCTGGATCAGCCGAGAGGAACACGCTCGCATACTCCGGCCTTGCACCCGATACATCACCCATGCCGACCATATTCGACTGGCCAGCAAGGATATAGACCTTCACCGGCTTCTTGGCGTCACCAGGCTTATTATCCGGCTTGGGCAGATTCAGCGGAATCGTTGCCGCCTGCAGGGTCACGCCCGTGAGCGTGAGGACGGTGAGGGTGGTTGCGAGGACGATTAAGTTAGGTTTTTTCATGTTCATTTTAAAAATTGCCTTATTACCGCTTGCGCTTTCGACATTCGTCGAATGGTTTCCGCTTCGCTCCAACGAGCGTTATTGTTTAGACTTACTGACACTTCTAAGACTTATTGACACTTCTTACGGATACACCGTGCCGATAACCTTATCCACCGCAGCCTTCATGACAGCGTCCTCTTTCCAGTCGCTGATCTCAACGGCGGCACTCTGACCTTTGATGGCTTGGGGCTTGGTCACTTGCGGACCCAGCGCCGGGCTGGGAACTGTGTAGATAAACCACGGATCGGGAGAGGCGAAGCCGGTCTTCCAGCCATTCACGAGGGCCGAGAGTTGCTCGCCATAATGAACGCCCTTGGCCTCCAGCATTGTCTTTTCACTCGCCACAAACAAAACACCCTTGAAGGTATTGGGCATAAAGGAAGCGACCATCGTGTTGTACACCTGCACCGCGTCGGTCTTTATTTCGCCATTCAAATCAGGATAGTTTCCCCACGGACGGCCATCCGGCGGTGCTTTCATCTCCATCAGGGCAGGAACATACTCGCCCCAGTACTTTTTCCACGCATCGACATAACGCTGCACATTCTCAGCATAATAGGGGTTGCCGGGTTTCAAGCTGGCTAATTGCTTGTAGTCCCCCATCAGGCTCGGCGCGAGCGCAAGCGACTCCGGGGTCATCCACCCTTTTAACGATGGATCTTCGCCCTCCTTGCCAGGGGCAGCGGTCTGCATAAAGACAATACCCACGGGCTTGCCCGTCTTGGCCGCGATGCGTTCGCCTAAAAGTGCAGGGATACCGGAAGCCTCTTCCCAGAGCGATGCATACTTGTTCTCAGGTGTCGAGGAGACCGACACAGTAAAGCGGAGCGGACCATTCGAACGCCGGTCACTCTTGGAGCGGCGCGTCATCATGCGGACAGGGACGCTGCTGGCTTTCGCTGCGAGCTCCTTCTTGGCCTTCTTGTTCTCCTTCTTTGCGGGGCTGGCACTGAAAGCGGCCACATACCAGAGATCGCCGATGACCACATTGGTACAGACACGCTCATGGGCGATCTTCCCGTCAATCGTAAAGGTCACCTTCAGCGTCTTGGGTTCAGCGCTGGCCGCCATGGGCGGAAGCGTGACACTCCACTCCTTCATCCCGGCTGTCACGGGGATCGTCTTCTCGACACCTGCAAAACTGAAACGGATCTCGCCCTTGCCCTTGGCCTCGTAGCCCCAGTCATGAACAGCTGACCCCCAGATGACTACGGGCTGATCAGCCTGAAGCACCGCATTATGGACAAACAGGCTGCTGAGCAACGGCATCTTGCGGTACTCGTAAGTGAGTCCCACCGAGTTCGGATTCACGACCTTGCCATCCACAGCCAGAATACCACCCGGCCAGGTCTTCGAGGTGACCAATTGATTATCAAAATAGATGAAGGGCGTCAGGGGAAGCATCGCCTGGTTGTAAATGTTCGGCTGGAAGCCAATGCCTCCAGTACCGTACGAAACGCCACGCGGAGCTTTTACCTTGGGCGAGGTGACAATCAGCTTTCTCCCCTCGATCTTCACCGTTGCCGGACACCACACGCGGTCTTCACCAGCCAAAAAGAAGAGTTTCACCTGCTTCTCACCTTCACGTACAACCTGCGGCAGAGCAAGACCTTCCTTCGAATGACTCCCGGTTTCCGCGACGACCAATCCGCCTTCGGCGTTGTCCAGCTCGACAATCAGCTGATCCCCCTTCACGGAATAGGACTTAAACATCGGACCATCTGCAACCACCTTCTTGCCATAGTCATTCTTGAGTGCATGCAGAGCAAGCCGTTGACCGGAAAGCGTCTTGTTGAAATAATGAATCGCCCCTTGGATATCAATCTGGATCGCCATGCCAGTATTCGGGATGTCGCGTGCCAGCCACGTACCCAGGCGCATCTCTGCCGTCCCGTCGATACTCGGCTCAGTGGCAGTACCATTTCCTGGACAGTAGAATTGGTTGAAGTAAACGGGCATCTCCGGGCGGTTCCACATCAGACGCCAGCCACGAATCATGCTGTGCAGATTGTTGTAGTACACAAGCCCTTCACCCATGTTCGCATAGCCCTGATTCCAGATGCCACCGCGAAGCGCATATGGAATCATCGGATTCAGACGTGCATTGAAGAGCCACGTCGCGTCGCGGTTGCCCTCCATATTGCCAGGAATTTTTTTGGAAATCGCCTTGCCTTCCTTCACATCAGTCTCCACCTGGGCATAATATTTTCCCCAGGCAGCCTTATGCTCAGGCGCGTTTGGATCGGTTTCCAGCACCTTTTGGTAAATAGCCTTTGTGTAGTCATCCTTGCCATCGCGGAACCCGATGCGGGGTGTCCAGGCCTGAATCGAAGTTTGGCTGAACGAGCAGTTCAGAATGCCGATCGGCACATTCACTTCCTTGAACACATGGTAGGCGAACGAATAGGCGATGGCGCTGAAATTGCTGATATCGCTGCTCCACTCAGCGGTCGCGTGCTCAACAGGGTGCAAGACCGCATATATGTTGTTGATCTTTGCCTCGCGAATCACGGGCTGCTTCTCTTTGCCAGCCTTAACCCGCTCGTCGATTTGCTTCTGCAAAAGTCCCACGTCACATTTTGACGCAATCCACTGCATGTTAGACTGGCCGGAAGCAAACCAGACCTCGCCCACCAGAATGTTCTTGAGGACAACCTTTTTGCCCGGCTCCTGTATCACCATCTCTGCCGGCTCGAAACTCGCCTTCAGCGGGTCCAGTTCCACCATCCACTTGCCATCTTTGCCAGCCTTAGCGCTCTTTTTCTGTCCGGCAAACTCGACGGTGACCACCGTACCTGGCTTACTCCAGCCCCAGACAGGAACCTTCATCTCACGCTGTAAAACCGCGTTATCACAAAATGGCGCACCCAGCTCGATGGCCAACTTCTGGGTTGCGACGGCGGCTGTTGCCTCCAATTTGGCACTTTCGGCCTCTTCATTCTCCTGCGCTCGTAGAACTGCGGGCGAGCTCAGGACGGTTGCCACGGTCGCGACGAACGCAACGCGCATGAATCGAGTCCTCTTGATCTGCATGTTTTCCTTTATGGATGTTGCTACAAAAAGCGTTTTTCTAAAAGACTGATTATTATCCTAAAGTGATGCACAAAACACAATGAGATTAATAGGCGACAAAAGAGGTGACAAAATGGAAGCAGTTCTAAAGTGCTAAAGTTGCGGACTACTTAGTCCATTCTATCACGAAACGCTGCCAGGCAGTCTCGCACTCTTTCTCATTGCCAATCACCCCCCAGATACGGGTCCAGTGGAAGGCGCTGCCCGCCAGAGGAAGGCGCTTTTCTTCAGGCGTTCTCTTGGACAGAAGGGGATCCGTTGCGGGTGGCGTACGTCGCTGGAGCTCATCCACCAGCTTTGCAAGGCGCGGGCCGACATACCAAGGGGTGATGGCATCCTTCCGGTTCCGATAGGTGCGGGGCGCCATATATTCAATAATGGGCTTATCGTCTGTATTGACAGGATACTTGGCGAAGAGTTCCTTGGCACCCGTGACATTGCCACAATAAAAGAAGAGGATCGTCCGGGAGTCCAGGGGCAGGGCGAGATCTGCCATGTCGCGGTAATTCTTGCCTGCGACAGCGATACGCCGATCCTCGCGACTGTCGACTCCACAGGCTGGCAAGGGGGTGCCATCCTTATGCCCGGCAAAGGCGATGACCTCATCCCCGGGTTGGAAATTATTACGCCACAGGGAAACCTGGTCAAAGACCTCCAGCATCGTCCTAGCAATGGTGAAAAGCTCAGCTTCGGTCACCTGGTACAACGGAAGCCATTGAAAGAAGACACCCCCCGGTTCCAAGCGCGCCTTGACACTCTCAAAATGTTCTTTGCTATAAAGACTGCCTGCACCTGAGCGGAAGGGAACAAAGAGATCCGAGTTGATCATATCGAATGATTCACGGGTCGCCATCAAGTAGTGGCGGCCATCCTCAGCCAGCACCTTGGCACGCGGATCCGAGAAGAGTCCGCCAGTAAAGTCCATGCCCTCGACATGCGTCATGTATTTCTTTGTGGCTGTAATGACCTCTGGAATCAACTCACAGGCTACCACGCGTTTGACGTTTCTGAACCTTACGTCCAGCGCGCCGCCAGCCGTGGCGCCTGTTCCAAGCCCTAAGAAGAAGACACTCTCCGTGGAGGGATAGGCCATGAGGGGCACATCGGATTGCATCTTCTGCTGCATGTAAGCCCCTGTCGAACCCAGTCCATAATGGGAATTCACTTTGATGGAGAGTCCGTACGGGTTACTCGCCACGGCAACCGTGCAGTCGCTGCCTTCCCATGTCTCAAGGATCGTCTCACGCGGACGCAACGGATCAATACTGTTGATCGGCAGCCCCCTTGGATCCAGGACCGTAAAGAGGAGCAGAAGCATGATTCCACAACCAGCCTTCAGGATTATCGCCCCCCTGCTCCAGCCGACAGGGAAAAACAGGGCCGCAAGAAGGTAGAGCGCTGCAAGCGCCTGCAGGGTCCCCCACATCCCAAAGCTTCTGAGGAACAGAAAGCCACAGGCTAATGAACCCAGAATAGCGCCTGCCGTATTGATGGCGGCTAGATACCCTAAACTCTGACCCGCGGAACCCGAATATCCCTCCTCCGCCTTCATCAGGAAAGGGAAGAGGATGCCGAGAATCAATGCAGGGAGGGCAATGGCAAGAATGACTTTCCCAAAGATCAGCCGGAGGTAATCCAGCCAAACCCCGGTCGAGACAATAATTTGCAAAGAGTGTGTCAGCCAGATAAAGACGAAGGGCATTACCGCAACAGAGGCGCCGCCCAGCAACATGATGAGGGACAGGACCCAGCCCGGCGAGAGCGAGAGACGCGCGAGCCGTGAACTGATGAGTGCGCCAGCGGCGAGCGCCACCAGGAGCACAACCAGGATCGCAGAAAACGTATAGACCGAGTTTTCAAGCACCTGCGCGAACATCCGCGTCCAGAGCACCTCCAAGGCGAGCACGCCAAAACCGGAAAGGAACCCGACGCCCAGCAACATCCAGTGCCTCCCTGATTGGACTTCTTTGACAGCAGATGTCACCGGTCCAGGCGCCTGAAGTTCTGACTCGGACTTTCGAGAAAGGGAAAAAGCCAGGAGCGCAACAGACGTCGTGACGGAAACAGCTATTCCACAGGTCCCGTTAAACCCCAGCCAGAGCGGCAGGCAGAACCCCGCCAATCCAGCGCCCAGGGCTGCACCCAACGTGTTAATGCCGTACAGGAGCGCCGAGGTCTTGCCAAAGGTGGAGAGATTCCGGATCGCATGCTGCCCCATGACCGGAATGGTCCCTCCCATAAAGAAAGCAGGCGGGAAGATCAGCAAGGTAGCAAGGGCGAATTTAACGACCAGCAAAAGCGATTGCGAGTCAACACGCTGATAGAGCGCAGGGTAGATCCGATAGTAAAGGTCGAGAATGCCAAAATAGACCAGTGCGGTGACGGCAATCCCGATCTCAAGCCAGACGTAGAGCCGAAGGGGATTCTTGAGTCGCGCGGAGCGTCCGCCCCAGAACCAACTGCCAACCGCAAGACCTGCGAAGAAGGCCGCCAAGGTGACTGCAGCAGCCTGGGACGTACTGCCGAAGAGCAGTCCGAGTTGCTTCATCCAGAGCACTTGGTAGATGAGCCCTGCAAAGCCTGAGAGAAAGACAAGTATGTATACCATGTGAGATCCTGTGAAAACTTCTATGGAATGCTGCAATAATGGAATTCTGGAATGGCGAGGACTTGGGACGTGGGACATGGGACTTGCAGCACCAACAACCCCGCTATTCCAATATTCCTTACTCCGCGCCTTGCAAGAACACATACACCGTACCATGGGTTGCAAGAGCAGGCGTGAGAAAGGTTGTGAGCTCACCATAATTCAAGCCCCCTTTGACATAGACCAGCAGCACGCTCGGGAGGGCAGACTGACCAGCCTCTTTGCGCTTCTGGGCATCAGCTGCCAGGTGCTTCTGCATGGCCTGTGCATCCGCGACCTTGACCTCCTGCTTCTTAAACGTCTGTTGCAAACCGTCAGTACTGTAGATAGGTTCATTCCAAATCAAAGCTCCCGCGACCTTCCCTTGCTCACGGCCGAGATGGAGTTCCCACGGCTGACAGGGACGCCCCTCAGGCTTGAGCCACTCATTATTAGGCGCAAAAGCCCGATAATATAGTTCCGATCCTGTGGGTGGCTCGATCGCGACCACATCCATGGTCTCCATCATCGTCATCACCATCGCCACCTTACTCACAACCGTCAACGGAAGTTCCTTCCCGAAGGAGAGATGCACAAAGGGCGTTCCCGACTCTTTTTTCAACCCGACCACCTGTTCAATCACAGAAGAAATCTGAGCCTCATCGCAGAGCACCTTCTCCTTTTCAGACAAGCGGCAGACAACACCATTTGTCCCCTTTGAGGTATAGATCAATAAGTTTAAATTTTTAGGTTCCGGCTTTCCATCAGAGGGCGCAGGCGTCATGACGACCGTCAACAGATCGCCCCCCTTCGAAACCAGCTCAGGATTGGTTACCTGCTGGCCATACACCTCGCCTTGATTGATACGCCTGGGGACATCCAGGACCGCCGTGGGTTCGCTATAGAGCGAGGCCACGGAGCGAAGTTCATCATGATCTGCGACCAACTCCCCTGCTTGCTTGACCCCTGCAGGGATTCTGAGCGAACCCGAAAAGACAAACCCCTCTTCTGGCAGGGTCTTCTCTGTCGTCTTATCAAAAATAAGCCGCTCAATCGGATAGCTGTCGCCATCCTTTTCGCGCACCGTCAAAACGACCCGACTACCCCCACGTGAGAGTTGGGGCAACAGCGGATTCCGTGGCGCTCCAGGTTTGATGCCGATGAAGATTAAGGCACGCTGAATATCGCTGGGTTTCGCATGCGACCAGAGCAGAGCCTCATAGCCATGGCTACTCTCATGGCCGACCAAGAGAAATTCAGCCAGATCATTCCCTTTCAGTCCCGTGCTCTCAACCTGCACCTCAACGGTCTTATCCTTGCGGTTTGCGACCAGCCCCGGCAGCACCAGCACCTCTGCATTCCCCTTGTTCGTCGCCAGGTTGACTTCATAAAGCGCCCTGACCTCGTTCGTACGCGCAGGCTTGGGACCATACGCATCCTGTTGCTCCTGGCCGCGGGCCTGAAAACAAACAAACAAACAAGCTATCAGTGCTCCTATCCTGTGTCTCATCATCTGCAAAACTCCTTGAGCATAAAAATTGCCGTATTCAATCCGCTTCGTCTCAGCACCCTAGTGCCGTAGTACCGTTGTCACGCCGAGTATGATTGGGTACTACGGTACTACGGAACTACGGTACTGCAACTGCCAACTGCTACCTTGGCGCGGCGTAGCGTTAGCGAAGCCGGCTGCCAACTGCTACTACACCCTCTTACGCGTAGCCGAACTCCCAGCCCTTACGCGGTTCACGGCTCAACAGGGCATTAGCCTTGTCGTTGTTCGTGAACTTACCCGTTCGGAAATCATACGAGAGGTTTTCGCGCACGCGCGTGGCGATATTACCGATCAGCATGATCTCCGTCAGACGCGAAGAGTAATCAAAATTAGCAGAGGGCTGCCCGCCGTTACGAATGGCATTGAGAAAATCCTTGGTGTGTCCGCCCTTGATACGCGGCAGCACGGCCTTGGGTTTTCCGACCTCCTTCATGAAGGTCTCCGGATACAGACGCGCGCTGTTCATCCACCACCCCGAAACCGCGGTTCCCTTGGTGCCATAATAGGAGCTTGGATTCGAAGCGGTCTCAGCGATCAATTTCGGATCAACCGTGGAGGGCATGGGCTTGATGGCATAGTCATTGTAAATACCTGAGCTCCACCGCATGACGCACGGCGCCATCTCACCGCGCTTCGGGAAGGACCACGACACGCGGCACTCATGCGCCCAGTTGGTCGCGCTGGTCTCCTCGCCTTCGCACATCACTTCGCAAGTATCTGCCTCATAAAGCTTCAGCGCCCAGACCGCGCCATCGCCATTATGGCAGAACCAGTCCCCGAGCAAGCCTGTGCCATAGTCCAGCCAGCCGCGCCAATTGGAGGGATGAATACCACTGCGGAACTCGCGCTCCTTGACCAGGCCCTGCCAGAGATCCCAATTGAGGCTCTCGGGCGCCTGTGCCGGCTGGCCCGCGTCACGGGAACCAAAGTCCATTTGATTGTAGGGAGGCCGGATATGCGCCTCGAATACGTCGCCCAACGCGCCCTGCTGGACCCATTCGCAAAGCATGCGGATCGGCTCGCCGGAATGGCCCTGATGGCCCATCTGGGTGACGACCTTCTTCGCCTTGGCCAATTCGCGCAGCTTGCGCACTTCGTACACATCGTGGCAGAGCGGCTT